>DASXYB010000278.1:0-6915 GCA_036502745.1 Candidatus Udaeobacter sp. | reverse complement strand
GAAGGCATGGGTTTGAACTTGGAATTCAGATTTCAGATATCAAGTTACTCAACGAGAAATTCCGCATCATGGATTTGCCTCCGCGATTTTGACGTCTCCCTTCTCGACTCGAACATTGATCGTCGCCGAGCCTCCGCCGTTGATCATTTGGTCGAGTTTCGTCTCAGTGCCAGAGGAATGCGCGGAGACCGGCAGATCATTAAAATCATTCGCGATCTTTCCATGGGCAGCACGGGCGAGCAGGTGGAAGGCTGCTTCGCTGGGCAACCAAATCCAGGCATTTCCCTGAATCATTGTCGCCTCCGCCGAAAAGTTCTCCTCCTGCCACCATTCGTAGGACAACGCGAGTGTGCCGCGGTTCACTGTAATATCCAGGTTTGTGAAACAGTTCCGGGCAATCATCCGGCCATCGTTCAATCGTGCACGTACTTCCGGACCGCGCATTGAATCCAGGAGAACCTCGCCCGCATTCAAATCCAGTGCAGAAATGCTGGCTGTTGCCGGAACGACAATGGTGCAGTCAACCGTGCCCGAATGATCCGAGAACGCCCACTTTGGCTGGCGAGGAGCTTTCGCGGAGATGGAAACTGCGCCCGGTTTTACGGAGACATCAATCGTGATCTGGTTCAATCGCTCATGGCTGTACGCTCTTTTCACCGATCGTACCCGCACCTCGTTGATGTTTGAGCCGTAGACCAGAACGGCGCCGTCATAATTGTGAATGGTTATGTTCGCGCTGGATTCGATTGCATAAACTTGTTCAGAAACCTCCTCGAGCACTCGGTGGTTCCCGGCGCCGCAGCCGTTCAGCAACATCAGCAGCGGAGCAATTGTCGGGCAAAGCTTGGGAAATTTCGCAGCGGCTAATCGCACATCGAAATTCTATCAGGATGACGAAACGCCTGCGAATTATACCCAAAGCGTGCGATCGAAGGTGCGATATTGGATGGCTTCGCTGACGTGCTCGGGGGCGATGTCGGTCTTGCCGTCAAGATCGGCTATGGTCCGCGAGACTTTCAGGATACGATCATAAGCGCGTGCGCTGAGGTGTAGCTCGCTCATGGCCACGCGAATTAATTCCTGGGAATCCTGGCCGAGTTTGCAGTGCTGTTTCAACTGGCGCGAAGCCATACGAGCGTTGCAATTTACTTTCACATCGTTCCGAAACCGTTCCTGCTGGCATTGGCGAGCTCGCATAATGCGCTCGCGAATGGAAGCGGAAGGTTCCTCGGCGCGTTCGCTGGCAACGTCGCGGTATTCCACGGCAGGTACTTCGATGTGCAAATCAATCCGATCGAGTAGCGGCCCGGAAATCCGTTGGCGATAACGCTGCACTTGCACCGGGCCGCAGCGACATTCGCGCTTGAGATCACCAAAGTAACCGCACGGGCAGGGATTCATTGCCGCGACCAACATGAACTCGGAGGGAAACGTGACACTTCCCGCTGCACGCGACACGGTGACTTTCCCATCCTCTAGCGGCTGACGCATCACTTCCAACGCCGATCGTTTAAACTCCGGCAATTCATCCAGAAACAACACGCCGTTGTGCGCGATGCTTACTTCACCGGGATTTGGAAACGTGCCGCCGCCAAGCAGACCGATGTCGCTGATAGTGTGATGCGGCGCTCGGAAAGGTCGCGTCGCGACAAACGATTGTTCGGTGTCGAGCAAACCCGCGATGCTGTGGATTTTGGTCGTCTCGATTGCTTCATCGAGCGTAAGCGGCGGGATGATTGTTGGGATGCGTTTCGCCAGCATCGATTTGCCCGAGCCCGGGGGGCCGATCATCAAAACGTTATGGCCGCCGGCGACGGCCACTTCCATCGCGCGTTTGACGTGGCCCTGGCCTTTCACATCGCTGAAATCGATATCGTAACTTTGGTGCGCGGCGAAGAATTTGCTGAGATCAGCGCGTGTGGGCAGAAGCGCAATTTCGCCACGCAAAAAACCGAATGTCTGCCGCAAGTTCTGAACGCCGTATACATCTATTCTGTCGACCATGGCGGCTTCGAGCGCGTTCGCTTCGGGCACGAACAACGCCCGTTTGCCGCGGCGTCGGGCTTCGAGGGCGACCGGCAGCACGCCTTTCACGGGGCGAACCGAACCGTTAAGCGCCAATTCGCCGACAAAACTAAAATATTCGAACGGCGAGCTGTCGAGTTCCTCCGTCACCGCGATCATTCCAAGTGCAATTGGCAAATCAAAGCTCGGCCCCTCTTTCTTAATGTCTGCTGGAGCGAGATTTATTGTAGTGCGTCCACGCGGCCAGTAGTAACCGCTATTCGAAATTGCGGTCGTGACCCGATCGCGGCTCTCTTTCACCGCCGCGTCTGGAAGTCCAACGATGACAATGACTGGATCACCGCCGGCGCCGTTTACCTCGATTTCCACCTCGTAAGCGTCCACGCCGTAAACCGCAGCGGAGTAAATTTTCGCCAGCATGTAGCGGGAGATTTGCAGAAAATCGCTGCGCCGGAAAGCGCCAAATATCCTCGAAAGTGGGATGCAACGGATCGCCCACAGAATTGTCAAACATCACAAGAATGCGTCGGACGGCCTCGCATCTGTACCCCAGTTAAACCCCTACAAAAAAAATTGAACAATAGGCATCCACTCTATGTCACAGATTCGAATATTTAACCTTGTTAAATACTTTCTCGGATGCTACAACGCGTGATCGATAAGGCGTCGGCGAATACAATATACGGGAAGTTTTCGATCCCTCCGATGAACGATGAAAAAGAGTTATATGGCTGCTGAAGATAGCGATACAGGAATTAAGATTTACCTGCGCGAGATCGGGCAAATTCCGCTGTTGACTCCGGAGCAGGAGATCGAGCTGGCTGCTAAGATCAAGAAGGGTGACCGCGAGGCGCGCGCTCTAATGATCCGATCGAACTTGCGTCTGGTCGTCAAGATCGCACACGACTACGCAAATCTGGGTCTGCCGCTGCTGGATTTAATCTCCGAAGGCAACATCGGGCTCATGAAGGCAGTGGAACGGTTCGATCCGGCGAAGGGCGGAAAGCTGAGTACTTACGCCGCGTGGTGGATCAAACAGTCAATCAAGCGCGCCTTGGCGAACCAGAGCAAAACAATCCGTTTGCCTGTGCATCTTGTGGATAAAATCTCGAAGATGCGTCGCGTTTCGCTGCAGATGAGCGAAGAGCTCGGCCGCGAACCAACGGATGAAGAGCTCGGCGACGAGATCGGCATTGCGAGCGGGAAGGTTTCTCAGCTGAAGACGGTCTCGATCCGACCGGCTTCACTCGACGCGCCGATCAGCGACGACGATTCGACAGAGTTCGGCGAAATTGTAGGCGACGAGGAAGCGCAGACTCCGTTTGAGCTCTTGCGTGATAAAAACCTCCGTAATGAAGTCGGTGGGCTGTTGGACGTGCTAGACGATCGCGAAAAGAAAATCATCTTCCAGCGCTTCGGCTTGGACGGCGGAAAGCCCAAGACGCTCGAAGAGGTAGGCAAGAAATTTGGTGTCACCAGGGAGCGTATTCGGCAGTTGCAAAATATTGCTCTCTCCAAACTGCGCCGTGCGCTCGCGAAGAAAGAGCGCCCGGTGGATGTGGAACTGCCCGTCGAAGCTTAACGCGCGACGGACGTCCCGTTTTCACGCGTGCGGACTGAAGCGTTCCGCACGTCTTATTTTTTCGGACGGGCTAGTAAAATTCAAAGGATATCCGGGCGTCTATTGGTACGGCGCGCAGCTCATTGCACCGATGTTCTACGCTCAGTGGCGGGCAGAAGACTGCGCGGCGTAGCATTCTACCGGCAAAGGCCCATCGCGGCTCGGCAGCGTTCAGCCGTCGGGCGGCGAATGCAGCTTATTTCAGCTTGGCTTGGATCTGTTTCACCAGATCGAGGTGCTCTTGGATGACTTTTGATGTGTCATCCGCGAACTTCTTTACGTCAGGATCGCTCCCACTGTTCGCTTCCTCTTTGAATTCAGCCAGATCTTTTTCGTGATCCTTCACCATCATTTCGATGTAGGCCTTGTCTGATGTCCATTTGCCCGCGTGTTCTTTGTTCGGGAGTTCGAACCCTTTTTTTGAAGCAATGGATTTAAGTTCGTCGTTGGCTTTGCTGTGATCGGTGACCATTCGTTTACCGAATGATTTTACGTCTTCCTTTTGGGCCTTCTGTTCAGCCATTTGCCCCATCGTGACTTCCATCATCCCGCCCTTCGCAGCTTTCTTCATGAAGGTTTTATCTTTTTCACTTAATGACGAACCGCCGCCGGTTGGAGTCGTGTCGGCAGCTCTGGCCGCTGCGGCCAGGTTCAGCGCTCCAGTTGCCAGAGCAAGAATACAAAACTGCGAAACAATTCGATTTTTGGTTTTCATGGTTTTATTTGGTTGAACGCGTCGGGGTCAGCCCTGCTTCAATTAACAATCGAAACCTGGGCTGTGATTGGACGCGAAAGAATTACGCTTCCTCCCTCTGGTTTGCTGGCTTGGGCGCCTTATCCGGAGATATGCTGTCCGTACGAACTTTCAACGCGCCGGGCCACATCTCGGTAGCCATAATCCACTTCGTAAATCTGTTTCATGCAAGCGAGCGATTTTTCGAGCTCACCCATTCGCTCGTAGACCAGGCTGAGATTGTACAGTATCTCCTTCTTCATCGCGTCCATGGATGAGATTTCCTGCGATGCTTCCTCCAATTGCTTCATTGCTAGGTCGAGCATACCAAGCTCGCCGTAACAGCAACCGAGCACGTTCATTGCTTTCAAACGGGCGTGCGGATTTTGTCGCGCGCGCTGCAGTTCCGGCAGAGCATCACGAAAACGCCCGGCGTTGAAAAGGTTATCGCCAAGTTCAAACCGGATCTGTAGATCGGTCGGATTTCGTTTCACCCGTTCTTGCGCATCTGCGATGAGGATTTCTGCGCGGCTGACTTTTGCGGCGCGCAGTTGCTCCGACTTTTCCGCGTACATTTCGTCTCGCGCTCGATATGTGGAGAGAAATTCCTCGAGCGTAAAAATCTCGGCTCCCAAACATTTCATTTTCAAATCGGAAATTTTTCGAAGTAATCCTGTGTCGGTGCCGTTCGCGAGGTTAGCAGCATATTGATACCAACGAATCGCTGATTCGAAGTCTTCCCTCTGCTCGCTTAACGCCCCGAGCCGGCGTACAAAGTCCAGGTTTTCCGGTTGCGCCTGGTGAAGAGCGTAAGTTTCAGCGATCTGCGCATCGAGCGCTTCGCCACTGAGCCGTAGCCGGCTTTGTTGCTCGAGTGAAATGGCTTGATCCTTATCCTTGATCAAGTCGCGATAACTTTCAGCCTGTGTCCAACCGCCTCTCTTCATCGAAGCGCGCGCGGAAGCGTCTTTCCCGAGGCGCAGCGATTGGGCATCGAGCGGGTCCACCGCAGTAAGTTGATTGTAAATTTCCACCTCGTTTTCGTGGTCTCCAAGATCGTGATACAAACGCCCGAGCTCATGCAGCACTTTCACGTCACGTTGGTTTTCTTCGAGTAAGGTCTTTAGTGCAAAAATTCCGATCTCCGACCAACCCGCCGCAACTGCCGCTTCGTTCAAAAGCAAATTTGCCTGGCGATTGTAGGGCTCCGATTCTAGAACTTCCTCCAGCATTTCAACTGTGCGTTTCGGATCCTTCTTGAGTTCTCGTTGAGCCTTCATCACAGCGATAGAGGCAGTCGAAATGTTGAAAAATCCCTTCTTAACCAATTTGCTCCTTGTTACCGCTGCGCGTCGCAGCAATTGGCGGCCAGTCAGAAATTCGGGCTCCTGCTTCAGAATTTCTTGGAGTAGCGAAATCGCGTACCCGAAATTGCGCAGTTCAATGGCAGCGACGGATTTGAGCCAGAGAGTGCGCAGACCTTCGCTCAACTCCTTCTCCGTTTTGACGGCCATACTTGGAGCACAGCTTATCACAAAACCACGTGCATGCGTCAGCACTGCGCGACGGTAGCGGCTCGAAACGGCGCGCGAAGTTTCTCCCGGTTACAACAGGTCCATCTGCGGCTTTTGCGATTCCGGCAGCGACTTGGCCGATTTTCGTCCGCGCCGCTTTGGTTCTGCCTTAGCGCGGCTGGAACTTTCTAAATGGGCAAGAATTTCTTTCGCGCGATCCAGGATTCCTTTAGGCAAGCCGGCGAGGCGCGCGACCTGTATACCGTAGCTTTTGTCCGCGCCGCCGGGGATGATTTTGCGCAGAAAAATGATCTGCTCATTCCATTCGCGGACGGCGACGTTCAGATTGCAAACGCCTTTGCGATCCTCTGCGAGTTTGATCAGTTCATGATAATGCGTGGCAAACAGACTGCGGGCTTTGATGTTGTCGTAGAGAAATTCGGCCACGCTCCACGCGATCGAGAGGCCGTCAAAAGTGGAGGTGCCGCGGCCAATCTCGTCAAGAATGACTAACGACCGATCGGTGGCGTTGTTGATGATGTTAGCCGTTTCGTTCATCTCGACCATGAACGTCGATTGCCCGCGGGCAAGATCGTCGCTCGCGCCTACCCTGGTGAAAATGCGATCGACTAAGCCGACCTCCGCGGTCTCCGCCGGGACGAAGCTGCCAATCTGCGCCATCAACACAATCAGCGCGACTTGGCGGATATAGGTCGATTTGCCGGCCATGTTTGGCCCTGTCACGATGGCCATGCGACAATTCTCACCGTCCAAGTCCGTGTCGTTAGGCACAAATTTTTCATCGACAAGATTTTGATCAAGTACCGGATGGCGCCCGTCTTTGATGACGAGCCGGAGCGAATCGTTTAGCTCTGGCCGGCAATACCGAAAGAGTCGCGCGGTTTCGGCCAATGCGCAGAGCACGTCCAGTACCGCGATCGCGTCCGCAGTCTGCTGGAGTGGCTCGATATCGCGTAAGGTTTCGTCCCGCAATTTCTGAAACAGTTGGTACTCGAGATTGT
>DASXYB010000277.1:0-4502 GCA_036502745.1 Candidatus Udaeobacter sp. | reverse complement strand
GTTCATCGCACAAGAAGGCACCTCGCCGGCGCAGATGCGGGCGTTTCAAACACAGGTAAACCAAAAGATCCAGGATGATCCAGCCGTCGGGCAGTTTTTTACTCTGGCCGGGTTTGCCTCGCGCGGCCCGTTGTCCCAAGGGTTGATGTTTCTCTTCCTAAAACCGCGCAGTGAGCGTGCCGCCGTCGACAAAATCGTTTTGCGATTGCAAAAGTCCATCGCTTCCATTCCGGGCATTACGGCGGTGTTGACCCCGACTCCAGTCCTGCAAATCAGCGTTGGCGCTACGAGCCAGAGCCAGGGTCAGTATGCCTACACCATCAGCGGCATCGTGCCTCAGGACGTTTACGCGATGGCCGATGAGCTGTTGAAAAAGCTGCAACAATTCAAGGGCTTTGCCAGCGTTCGATCTGACTACTACCACAGCACGCCCAATCTCAGGATCGACATCAATCGCGATCGCGCCGCGACCTATGGTGTTTCTACTTCGGCGATTCAAAGCCTGATGCGCAACGCCTACTCCCAAAACTACATCTATCTAATCAAGCAGCCAGACGATCAGTACCAGGTCATTCTTGAAGTTAAAGACAAAGAGCGGGCGCATCCTGACGATTTGGACGATCTCTATGTCCGGAGCAACACTAGCGGCAATTTTAGCGCGAGCGGATCGGGTGGGGGAACCATCGCCACGACTACGGGTAACATGGCCAGCCTTGTTCCGCTTCGTGTTGTAACAACAACCAAGGAAGTTATTGGCCCGCAGGCCGTGAACCATCTCAACCAGTTCACGAGTGTCACTTTCAATTTCAACCTGTTGCCGGATGCCGCAATTGGCGACGCCACCAAGTACATCGAGGATGCTGTGGCGCAGATCCAGCCACATTACCCAACCGTGCAGGGGACGTTCCAAGGTGAAGCCTTGGTGTTCAGACAGCTGTTTCAATCCCTGCCTCTACTGCTGCTCGCGGCAATCTTCGTTATGTACGTGATCCTCGGAATCCTTTATGAGAGCTATGTCCACCCGTTCACGGTTTTGTTTCCGGCCATCGTGCCTGCAGTCGTCGGCGGGCTGGCCACATTATACATCTTCCATTCGGTTCTCTCGCTCTACAGCGTGATCGGGCTGTTTCTTTTGTTAGGTATTGTGAAGAAAAACGGAATCATGGTGGTTGATTTCGCGTTGCAACGAATTGACGAAGGCTGGGATCTCCGCTCGGCCATTCACGAAGCCAGCGTGGAGCGGTTTCGCCCCATTATGATGACTACGCTCGCCGCGTTGATGGGCGCGATTCCGATCGCATTAGGATTCGGCCAGGATGCCGCATCGCGGCGCCCGTTAGGTCTGGTAATCGTGGGCGGGCTGATTTTCTCGCAACTGGTCACCTTGTTTGTCACGCCAGTCATTTATCTCTGGCTCGAATGGTTCCAGGAACACGTGCTCGACAAAGTGCCATTCCTCCGGAGCGCGCATTACCACGAGCACGAAGTTGAACCACCGCGCGGACATGTGCGACCGGAGCCAGTGGGCGCTCGTTGAGTGTTACTCTCGCTCAATGCTGGTAGTCGATCGCTTGCCCGAAGAGTAAGAGGAACAGTAGCCATGCGCGCCATGGTTCTCAACGAATCGAAACAGCCATTGGAGCTGCGCGATGTGCCAAAGCCGAAGCCGGCAAGGGGACAATTGCTCGTCCGCGTCAGTACCTGCGCGGTTTGTCGCACTGACCTTCACGTAATCGATGGCGAATTGCCGAATCCGAAGCTGCCGCTGATTCTCGGGCACCAAATCGTCGGGCGAGTTGAAGAAATCGGCGGCGAAATGTCGGAAGGATCTGAGCAGGTCGAGAATCGCGGCACTGAGGCCGCTCCCATATTCGCAATCGGAGATCGCGTCGGAATTCCGTGGCTTGGCTGGACTGATGGCGATTGCGCGTATTGCCGATTCGGCAGAGAGAATCTTTGCGATAACGCGCGCTTTACCGGTTACACGATCGACGGCGGTTACGCCGAGTTCACCATCGCCGATGCGCGATATTGTTTCCGTTTACCTGAGCGTTACAGCGACGTAGAGGTTGCTCCGCTACTGTGCGCGGGACTCATTGGTTACCGATCATATCGCAAAACGCGCGATGCGCGGCGTCTTGGCATTTACGGGTTCGGCAACGCCGCGCATTTGATCGTGCAAATCGCGATTTACGAAGGGCGCGAAGTTTTCGCGTTCACTCGCCCCGGCGACAAAACAACACAGCGAGCCGCCAAAGGACTTGGCGCCGTGTGGGCCGGCGGTTCCGACGAAATGCCGCCGCAAAAACTCGATGCTGCGATTATTTTTGCATCCGTTGGACCGCTTGTCCCGGCAGCGCTCCGCGCGCTCGCTAAAGGCGGCATCGTGGTGTGCGGCGGAATTCACATGAGCGACATTCCTTCGTTTCCGTATGCCGATTTATGGGAGGAACGTGTGATTACCTCAGTAGCAAATCTGACCCGACGAGATGGCGAGGAGTTTTTCGAAATCGCGCCGCGCATTCCCGTTCGGAGTCACACGGAAACCTTCCCGCTGGAAAAAGCCAACACTGCGTTAGACTTGTTTCGTGCCGGCAAACTGAGCGGCGCCGCAGTGTTGACGATTGCGGAGTGACATGTCAGTGAAAACGTCGAATGGGAACGTGTTGTTCACGCACAGAACACCCTCCCTTCGGTGATGCCTGTGCGCTTGTTAGGCGACGCCTCGGTCAGTGATCAGCGGTCCGATCGCTTACTGATTCTTTACAATCACTGGAGCAGAGCTTTTGATTTGCATTTGTGTTTTTACTTGCTGTAGCTCTGAGGCTTGCTCCTGGACTGTTACAGTCAGGGCGGTCATTTCCGATTTCAATTCTGAAATCGTAGCTTGCTGTTCCTCGACTCTCTTATGCTCTTTGAGGAATTCGTTCAGCAGCATGGTGTTCACCTGGTCATACCGCACGCTGTTCGGCTTTCCCTCCTTGTCACGCACGATTAGGTCAGGATTCACTTGTTCCACTTCTTCGGCCACTAGGCCAAACTGCGATCGTCCCTGTTGGGTCAATCTCCTTCTTGTAGTGGAAGGTCACGGGATTGAGAGCGAACAGCGAATTGCTGGCTGTGTCGATAGGTTTGATATTTTCTTTAAAGCGTTTTGAGGACGTCATCGTGCCGAGCTTATGGTTTGCATCAACGTACACGGCGCTTCCTCCGGCAGCAGTCTGTCCGAAGATGCTTTTGATATGGCAGGTATTGCTCTCGCCAGCAGCGCCTCCCAAGTTATACCCGATATAGATGTTATCGCTGCCAGTCATGAGCCCATACCCGGCGAAAGACCCGAATGCAATGTTATTGTTGCCGGTTTGATTACTAGCGAGTGCTGAAACACCCATGGCGACATTGTCGTTGCCCGAAGTATTTCCATTGAGCGCCCCGGCACCAATAGCGGTATTGTCGCCGCCGGTGTTGTTAAACAGCGCACTGGCGCCGACGGCCGTATTAAAGCTGCCATTGAATTCATTGTTATCGGTAAAGAGCGCGCCTGCACCAATGGCAGTGTTTAGTTGGCCGCTTGTGTCACTAAATAGCGCATTCGCTCCAGTGGCCGTATTTCCGTTGCCGCTAACATGGTTGGAAAGAGCGAATGCTCCAGTCGCCGTGTTTTGCTCGGCCGTGTCGTTATAGACGAGCGCGGCAGTTCCAATGGCCGTGTTTTCCGTGCCGCTGGTGTTGAGCAAAAGCGCAGCAGCGCCCACTGCGGTATTCGAATCCGCGTTGTTGAGAATCAGCGCTGCAGCGCCAACCGCGGTATTAAAACTGCCAGCAGTATCCGAAAAGAGCGAACGCCAACCAAGCCCTGTATTCGCTGCGCCGGTAGTGAGCAGGTTAAGCGCGTTGCACCCTTCAGCTGTTGTGAAACTTGGATAGCATCCATCCGGTGCCGGGTTCACTGCTTGCAAATTTATTAAAGGGTCGGGAAACAGGAGTATGATCACAATGAGAACGAATTGCTGTTTTCATAACGCGCGGAGTTTCCGAAAAGTTCCCGCCGATTGTCGAGAACAATTCCAGGTTGTCGAACGCTTTGTAGAAGCTAGGGCATCCCGACGCGTGACCGCGTAGCGAACTGCTTTGCGAGATTGCCTGGAGGGCGTCTTTCCTCGTTGCGGATGCCACCGGCGGCGTTGGCGAGGGCTTCTTCCTCGGCTGGGAGAAACGGTTTGAAGCGGCTTTTGTCAATCGCTTTCATGAATGCTTCATGCGGGGAAACAATGTTTTGCTCCAGTAGCGCCCAAATCGCGTCGTCCATAAACTGCATTCCCTGTGCTCGACCGGAAACAATTATATCCTGCAGCTTGTGTGTGGCGCCTTCGCGGATGATCGCAGCGACCGCAGGATTGGCGATCAGAATTTCGTTCACGGCAATGCGCCCAGGCCGGTCCGATCTCTTCAACAACAGTTGGGCTAGGACACCCCGAAGTGAGTTCGCAAGCATGGCGCGC
>DASXYB010000276.1:0-6221 GCA_036502745.1 Candidatus Udaeobacter sp. | reverse complement strand
AACATCATGATGCCTTTATGAGGACTACCCTGACGCTGGACCCCGACGTTGCGGCCAAGGCGAAGAAGAGTGCTGCGAAACTTCACAAGCCTTTCAAGCAAATCATTAACACCGCCTTACGGATTGGCCTCGATGAAGTGCTGAAGCCGCCGCGGGCGAAGCGGTATCGAACCAGACCACGTCCATTGGGATTACGGCCGGGGTTGAGCTACGACAATATTTCGGAACTTTTAGCGCGCGCTGAGGGCGAAGACCATCGATGATTTTAGTCGACGCTAATCTGCTGCTCTACGCCGAAGACAGTCTTTCGGAGCATCATCGGGCTGCGCGAACCTGGTGGGATGCGCAACTCAGTGGTGCTGAACCGGTATGTTTGTGTTGGCCGGTACTCACGGCGTTCGTTCGCATCGGCACAAATGTTCGGTTGCACCGGCAGCCGCTCACTCTGGCGGAAGCGGTGGAACGGGTGCAAAGCTGGTTTGATCAGCCGTGTGTGCGCATGATTTATCCGGGCGAGCAGCATTGGTCGATTTTTCAGGTGATGCTTCGCGATGGGAAGGCAATCGGCAGTCTTGTGTCGGACGCGCACCTGGCCGCTATGGCAGTTGAGCACAATTGTATTTTGCACAGTGCGGACGTGGACTTTGCGCGATTCAAACGTCTAAAGTGGAATAATCCGATTTGTTGAGCGCTTTCCGAGTGAGGTGTTGAAGTAGCAAGACAGGTGGTTCGCGATTCCCTGTTCAGCGGTTAAAGCGTGCTCCACGCCAAGGCAAATTTGCCAAAAATCTTTGACGTTTAATACTCAAACCTGATGTCCGGCGACTCTTTCGTTCACCTCCATCTACACACCGAATATTCGCTGCTGGATGGAAGTATCCGAATGCGAGAGGTGATGAAAAAAGCCGCGGAATTCAAGATGCCAGCCGTGGCGATCACCGATCACGGCAATTTATTTGGCGCGATTGAATTCTACCAGGAAGCGCAGCGTGCCGGGGTGAAACCAATCATTGGCTGTGAGGTTTACGTGGCGCCGGGATCGCACAAGGATCGGCCACCATCGCGCCGGGAATCGGCGCATCACTTCACCTTGTTAGCCGAGAACGAAACTGGCTACCGCAATCTGGTGAAGCTGGTCACGGCAGCGCACCTGGATGGTTTTCATTACGCGCCGCGCATCGATAAGGAGATGCTCGCGGCGCGTTCGGAGGGTTTGATCGGATTGAGCGGCTGCCTTGCAGGCGAAATCAACAGCGCGATTCAGGCAAACAACGTCGAGAAAGCCAGACAAAGCGCCGCGGAATATCGGGACATCCTCGGTGCAGAGAATTTCTTCCTGGAGTTGCACGATCATGGAATGCAAGAGCAAAAACTGTGCAACGCAGCACTGGTGCACATCGCGTGCGACCTCGGCGTTAGTCTCGTGGCGGCGAATGACGTGCATTTTCTCCGCCGAAGCGATCACGAGGCGCATGACGTGATGTTATGCATCGGCACCGGAAAAATGGTGCAGGACGAAAGCCGGATGCGTTATCTGCCGGAACTATATTTTAAATCGCCGGATGAAATGCGGCAGCTATTTCGCGATTTTCCGGAGGCGATCACCAACACACTGGATATTGGCGAACGTTGCCGTCTCGACCTTGAGTTTGGGAGTTCGAAATATCCAGAATATCCGGCGCCGGCCGGAAAAACGCGGGAAGGTTATTTGCGCGAGCTTTGCTACGAGGGTTTGCGCGCGCGCTACGGCGAACGCGCGGCAGCCGATCCGGAACTTAGCCGGCGCCTCGATTATGAACTGGGTGTTCTGGAAAAAACGGGGTTTGTCAGTTATCTCCTCATCGTTTGGGATTTCATTCATTTTGCGAAGCAAAAAGGAATTCCAGTCGGACCCGGACGCGGCTCGGCTGCGGGCTCGATCGTTGCGTTTGTCCTTGGCATCACAGACATCGACCCGCTTCAGTTCGGCCTAATTTTCGAGAGGTTTTTGAATCCTGATCGCGTTTCGCCTCCGGACATCGACGTCGATTTCTGCGAAGCGCGCCGCGGCGAAGTTCTCGAATACGTTCGACAAAAATATGGCGAGCGTCGCGTCGCGCAGATCATTACGTTCGGCAAACTCAAGGCAAAGAGCGTGGTGCGCGACGTCGCTCGCGTGCTGGGATGGAGTTACCGCGATGCAGATCGGATTGCGAAGATGATTCCCAACGAGCTGAATATTACGCTCGAAACAGCAGCGGGAAAGAACGCCGAGCTGAAACGCGCGATCGCCAGCGAGCCGCCGACACGGCAGCTATTCGAGCACGCGAAACTTCTCGAAGGTTTGTCGCGCAATGCTGGCGTGCACGCGGCAGGCGTCGTCATCGCAGATCGAGATTTATCCGATTACATCCCGCTTTGCCACGACGTAAAAGGCAATGACGTGATCAGCCAGTACGCCATGGGACCGCTGAACGATCTGGGACTCCTGAAGATGGATTTCCTCGGATTGAAAACGCTGACCGTGATCGAGGATACGCTGACGCTGATTCGCAAACGCGAGCCAAACTTTTCGCTAAAAGATGTTCCATTAAATGACGCGGCTGCCTTCGCTCTGTACAACCGCGGCGAAACGGTTGGGCTGTTCCAAATGGAATCCGGCGGCATGACGAGTCTTTCCAAGCAGTTCGACGTCCAAAAGCTCGATGACATCATCGCGTTAATCGCGCTGTACCGGCCCGGCCCGATGGAGCTGATCCCGGAATACGTGAAAGCGAAAAAGGGGATCACTCCGATAAAATATTTGCATCCGCTGCTCGAAGACATTTGCGCCGACACCTACGGGGTGATGATTTACCAGGAACAGGTGATGGCTGCCGCGAGCAAACTTGCTGGCTACTCGCTTGCGCAGGGCGACCTTCTCCGGCGCGCCATGGGCAAGAAAGACAAGGAGAAGATGGCGAAAGAGCGGAGGAACTTCATTGAGGGGTGTTCGCGCACGAACAGAATCCCTGAGAAAAAAGCGAACGCCATTTTCGATTTGCTCGAAAAGTTTGCCGGTTACGGATTCAACAAAAGTCACAGCGCGGCATACGGCGTGATCAGTTATCAAACGGCTTTCCTCAAGGCGCATTATCCGGTGGAATTCATGGCCGGTTTGCTGAGTAACGAAATCAACAACACGGAAAAGATTTCGGTTTTCGTCGGCGAATGCAAACGGATGGGAATTTCCATTCTGCCACCCGATATCAACAAGAGCGGCTTGAAATTCACACCGGAAACGTGGGACGGACCTGAGTGTGGCAACGGCGGCAGCACTGCGGCCGCCCCCACATTGAATGGAATCCGTTACGGCCTGGCTGCCATCAAAAATGTCGGCGAGGCAGCCATGGCCATCGCCATTAACGAGCGAGGTCAACGCGGTGAGTTTAGTTCGCTCGAGGATTTTTGTGCGCGAGTCGATTCTCGCGTGGCCAATCGCAAAATCTTGGAAAGCCTCATCAAGGCCGGTGCGTTTGATTTTACGGGGCGCGATCGTGCGGAGCTCTTCGCGTGCATCGAGGAATCGCTCAACGCGTCAGCAATAGCGCAACGCGATCGGGCGGCCGGGCAGGTTTCGCTTTTTGATGAGCAAACGCATGCTGCCACGGCAGTGAGACGGCAGCCAATCAAACCGTGGACGGAGCATGAGAAACTCTCTTACGAGAAAGAGCTTCTGGGGTTTTACGTCAGTGGGCACCCACTCGACGCATATGCCGAACTTTTTGCAGCCAAAAAATATCGGCCGATTGCCTCGTTAGGGGAAGTGGACGATCGCGCGCAATTTAAAATCGCGGGAGCGATCGTCAACGTCGAGAAAAAGTTCACGAAGAAAGAGGGCAAGCCATTTGCGGTTCTCTGGCTCGAAGACCTTATGGATGTGCTCGAGGTAGTGGTCTGGAACGAGGTTTATCTGAAGGTGTCAGATGTTCTCATGCCCGGGCGTGTTGTGGAGTTGAAAGCAACACTGGACAGACGCGACGAAATGGTTCGCGCTACGGCTGTGGAAATTAAGCCGTTGGCCGCGGCAAGATCCAATGGCGCAAACGAAACATCGGAACACGCGTTACAGGTATCCGCGATTTGTCTGCGGTTTTCTTCGGCGACGACGGGCGATGAGTTGCGTCAGGTTCGCAAGATCCTCGTCAGTTCGCCCGGACGGCATCCGATTCAACTGCTGTTTGATCGAGGCAACGGCAATTCATTGAGGTTGGATGCGGGCCTGGAGTTCAGGGTGGATCTTACGCCACATTTGGCGGAGAAGCTGTCCCGTTGGCTTGTGACCGGGAAAGATCAGTAGCTAAGCTATTGCTGCTTCTCTCCCTTTTTTGGATTCTCTTTTGGCCCAACTTGGGCACGCGCAGTCGCGCCGAGTAACAACCTTTTTTCCTCCGGACCTACTCCAAAGCAAAAGGGAAAGATCCGCTCGGCAATATCCGACGTCGGAACAATGGAAAACTCGCTATCGATTTCTTCTTTCAGGCTGACGCTCCAGCCGGGTTGAAAGAGAGGACCGCGAAACTCCAGTTCAGTGGTAGCGGGAGCAAGTGGCAGGGCGACCGGCGTAATTTCAATTTTGTTCACGCAGTCAACGGGATGCGACATCAGATCGAAAAGGGGTGTCGCTCCGGCGATTCTAACTACGGCGTATTTCGGGTTTTCGAAATCAATTTCTCCGCTAAGCGCGAGGTCAACATCTTTGGTTGCGAGATTCAGAAACTCAAGCGAAGCGTGACTGCCATCGAAAATGGCCAGAGTGCTGGCTCCAATGATGTTTAAGAAAGAGCCGCTAATCGGCAGCTTCCCGTTTACGAGCTGGAGTTCACCAACGATGCGGGGGCACTCCAATGTTTCGGAAAACGACAGTTTTCCACTCAAAATTCCGTCTTCCGGAATGTTTGAATTGAGAAACTCAGGTACGGCTCCCAGAAAGACTGCCGGGAAATCCAGCGAAATGTTGAGCGGCGACATTTGAAAAGCGCTCCAAGTGGTCCCGATGGGGAATGGAAAAGTCGCGGTGAAACTGAGTGGGCTCGATTTGGGCAGGTGAATCACGCCGCGCGTATCCCACTGACTCGAATCGATGGTTGCTTGAAATTCTACGGGAATCGCGCCCGCTTTTTGTCGTGGTGACCCGCGCAAGGTCGAAAAGTAATCGCGCAGATCGTTCGTCCAGGCGTCCAGTGTCCCTGAGTACTTGTGCTCCGGCGAAAGATCGATCTTGCCTTCACCCGAGAGAGAATCGTTCTTGCGAGCCACATCGAAACGTTCAATCTGCAGTTCGGTCGGTTTCAGATTCACGTCTGCTCTAAAGCTGTCGATATCGTGTTTGAAAAACGTTAGCGACGCGCCTTCGATCGCAAGACTGCCGCCGAAGTTGCGGGCGTGGGTATCCATCGATCCTTCGATGCTGATTTTCCCTGCAAAATCAGCTGGGTTTGCGCCGAAAAGAGCAAGAAATTCACCGAGTTCGTTGATCGATGCGGAAATGTTTCCGCGAAAATCTGGCCTGAGCCACTCGGCCGGAGTCGCTGGTAATGCAGCGTAGCCGCTTAACGTGAACTGATTGCTTTTTTGCCTGATATAAACTTGCTGGAGCTCAATCTTCCGGTTGTAAAGCGCGGCCCCTACCATCAGAGCTTCTGCTGTGCGATCGCGCCAGGTAAGCCCGGTTAGTTCACCCCACAGCGACGCAGTTGCGCGGTCCGGTTCCGCCAGGTTTCCTCGAAATGTGAAGTTGCTCGCATGAAGCAAGCCGTTGACGCGATCGGCGAAACCAAGCGCATCTGAAATCTGCGCCAATGAAAGGTCGGCCGCGCCGCCGGCAATCTTCCAGTTAGAATGTGGCGAATGCCATTCATGCGAAATATTCGCCCGGAGTTTGCCGCCGAAGGCATCGACGTCGAACTCCAATCCCATTCGCCGGTTCGCCAGCCGCGCAAAGTCCACCGTCACGGCCTGCAAGTCGAGGCCGTGAGTCAAAGTCAGTCCGGCGAGCGTCAGGCGATTGCCTTCCCAATGAGTTGCGCCGCGCAACTGCGAAAAAGTTTGGCGCACCCATGGTGAAGTGATCATGAGCTCGGCAGCGGTGAACCGGCCAGGTTCCGTCTCGCTGACGGACAGCGAAGCGTTCCGCAGCAAAATCAAACTTGGCCCGTTCTCGACGCGCGTTTCCAGGTTCGCGATACTTACAGTTTCGGGGA
>DASXYB010000275.1:0-5843 GCA_036502745.1 Candidatus Udaeobacter sp. | reverse complement strand
AGATCGATCACGAATACATAAGTGAACAAAAGCGCCGGCCGATGCGCGACTGC
Organism: Candidatus Udaeobacter sp.; assembly: GCA_036502745.1. Taxonomy (GTDB): domain Bacteria; phylum Verrucomicrobiota; class Verrucomicrobiia; order Chthoniobacterales; family UBA10450; genus Udaeobacter. The sequence goes on along the minus strand of DASXYB010000275.1, from coordinate 5,790 downwards.
ATGGAAACCAAGAAGATAAAAGGCCGAAAGCATCGCGACCGCTCCAAGACTGATTGCGCACGCAAAAAGTGTGGTGTTCGCTTTTCCGTTACGCCTTGCCCACGCGGTCGCGGTCAGGAATAGCGCCTGAAATCCAACAAACACCGCCATAAAGATGAGGACCTTGTCGCCGGCGAAATATTTCTCCGGAACAAAGAACGCGCCGACCCAGGCGATTTGCATCAGCGCCGTTCCAATCGCGCCGAGGATCGGCAGCGCACTCCAGCGTTGTCGTTGCGCCACCGCGAGCAGACCGATATCAAGCAGTGCGATGTAACCGAAAAGTCCGAGCGGATTGTCCTGGTTCGTTGAGAGCAAAATGGGCGTGAGAAATCCACCCGCGATCCCAAGCACCGCGACGACTATGGCGTTCAACCGCACCGAAAGAAGAAACGCGACTGCTGTGATCAGCGTCATCAACAGAAACGTTGGAATGAGACCAAAGAACGCGAAGTGATAGTAAGCTCGACATGCAAAGGTCACGGCGTAGAGCACCAGGATGCCGGTCGCGCAGAGCGTCTGCGCAGTGACCGCGTTTTCTTTTCGTGTGAGAAGCAAACCACCAACAACAAGACCGGCGCCAACGATGAACCCGATCGCAATCCGCAGCTCCGGCGGGATTAAATTGTGCTCAAACGAATATTTCACGAAGAACGCGATGCCGAGGAAAAGCGCGACCCCGCCGATCCATGCGAACAATTTCGCGCCCATGAATCGTTCCCAATCGATCGGCGGTTTGGTTCGTTTGCCGATTTGCGGCGCGCGAGCTTTGAGAAGTTCTGATGGGATTGGGGGCGGCTCTATCGTAGCGTTGGTTACGACGGGGGCTGGGCGCACCGTGTGGATCGGTAGTGAAACATCTTCCACTCTGGGCGCGAGCACCGCCGCAGGTGCCTCGGATTGCACAGCCGAAGCCGTTTCCGGCCGCAAGTTGCGCAATTCGTTTTCGAGGGATGACAATCGCTTCACGAGATCGTCAACACCGCGTTTTGCCCTATTTGCTTTGAATAGCGCGACAAACGGCAGAACGAGAATCGCGATTACCAAACCGATTATAAGAAAACCGAGAAATTCCATTGTTGTTCGGGGTTCGCTGGATCACTCCGGCTTGCGACAGAGGATAGCGGCTTTGCGCGGCGACTGTGAATTGATAAAAATGGGGGATTTCATCGACGCTTTCGATTAGAACACGTCTCATGAATGGCGCTGTCATGTTGAGCGAAGCGAAGCATCTCTGATTGATTTCAGGTACGTCATTCGTCCCGATCAGCCCGAGATTCCTCGCATCGCTCGCAGCGACAAAACGAGATCGGGTTTATGAACATTCATCATTTGGAGTTGTTCTACTTCGTCGCGAAACACGGCGGCATCGCCGCAGCCGTGCGGAATATTCCGTACGGCATTCAGCAACCAGCCGTCAGCGGGCAAATCGCCAAACTGGAGGAATCACTTGGCACCAAGCTCTTTCAACGGCGTCCATTCGCACTCTCGCCAACCGGCACCGAGCTTTTCGAGTTCATCCGGCCGTTCTTCGAGAACATTGATGTTGTCGGCGAAAGACTCCAACAAAACAGTTCGCCGCAATTGCGAATCGCTGCTCCGGCGATTGTGCTTCACGATTATCTGCCGCAAATGTTGCAACGCGTTCGCGCCAAATTCCCGGCGTTCCGGCTTTATTTGCATGAAGCAACACGCGCTGACGCCGAACGATTGCTTTTACTTCGCGATGTCGATCTCGCCATTATGCTCATCGATAAAAAATCGCGCGCCGGGATTCAGGTACGACCGCTATTGGAGTTGCCGTTGATTCTCTTGGTGCACAAGAAATCCAGGCTGACGCGTGCTGAAGAGTTGTGGAAACGGGACAAAATCGATGAAACACTGGTGTGCTTTTCACGGAGCGATCCCGTTCATGCATGTTTCCAACGCGGCCTTCAACGACTCGGAGTGGAATGGTTTTGCGGGATCGAAGTCACCTCCGAACGATTGATCCAACATTATGTCGCCAACGATTATGGCATCGGTTTGACCGTCGCGGTGCCCGGCTTCAAACCGCCAGCGAAACTGCGCGCACTTCCGTTATCGGACTTCCCGCGGGTGGTAGTGGGTGTTGCGTGGTCGGGCAAACTTTCCGATATCGCGCGTCAACTTCTTGCAGAACTCGACGCCGAAGCAGAAATGCAACGTGCGCGAATCCGAAAAGGCGATACTTGAGCTGTCGCAAATTGCGTCACTCAGCGCCCTCTTCGCGCGATTTGATATTTGGTCGTGACGGTTACAACCGCGCAGATAATCGCCAATGATTGCTGCTGCGAGACCCGCCAACCCGCCTAGGAGAAGCTTTTTCTCGGGGAACAAATCCGCTTCAGACATTCGCTTGAAGCTCTATTCGTTCGAGTTTTTAAGCATCGAGCGAATTAGCTCTCGCAACTGCCGCGTGTTCTCGTGCCCGTGAACGGAAGCGGCGTGCTGCACCGCCGCGTCGAGCACTTCTTCTTCCGTGCCGGAAATCTGGAGCGAGCAATTTCTTTCGCTCGGGTAATCCCTGCAATCGAGGGATTTTCTTTGTGCTGCCATTGGTGACCTCCAATTTAGTTCAGCTCTTCTTTAACTCTGCCAAATCTTTTAACACTTGGTCGCTGTGCTCGGCGGGTTTGACGCTGGTGTACACCTTTACGACCTCGCCGTCGGGATTAATGATGAACGTGTTGCGCGCGGCGAGCTTCTGGCCTTTGTAATCCATCATTGAACCGTACTCGGTAGAGACTTTCGCGTCGGGATCGGCCAGCAATTTGAAATTGAGGCCTTCTTTAGCGCAAAAATCTTTGTGCGATTGAGCGGTGTCGACGCTCACTCCGAGAATGACTGCCCCGGCATCGCCGTATTTCGCGATGTCTCGCTGAAAATTGTGCGCCTCCACCGTGCAACCGCTCGTGAAATCTTTGGGATAGAAATAGAGAACCACCCATTTACCGCGATAATCTTTCAGGCTTACCTGCGAGCCGTCTCCGGTGGTGAGACTGAAATCCGGCGCGGGTTTGCCGACTTCGGGTTGCGTTGCCGCCATACATGTGAACGTCGCAAGACCTATGAGCGCTGACAAGACCGGGTTTTTGATTTTCATCACTCAGTTTTGAAGCGCAGAAGCAGCGAGTCAAGAAACTCTGGGGAAGCGGTCGCCGCGGCGACTTGGCGATGGCGCCCTCGCCATCGCGAACTTTCGAAACTCACATCGTTAGGAGATCTGAGATTTGCCGCAAGGCGGCAAACAGCACGCGAACCCCGTGCACCGCAGAATGAAAGCTTGCGCTTGCGTGACAGCTTTGACTCAATAACAGCGCTTTTATGCCGAGGCCGGACGTCGCCGAACATCTTCCCATCAAACCCTTGCGGCTACTTCTGGGTGTGATCGCGTGCGCCGGGATCGCCATCACGCTATTCACATTGCTGTTCGGATTCACCACGATTCCCGCTAATTCGCTTGGTGTGAAGACGCGGTTCGGCGCATATCACGACAACGTGAATCCGGGTTTGACCTACGCGATTCCGTACGTCGATGAAATCCACATCGTGCCTACGCAACGTTTGCTGAAGCTCGAGTTCGGGTTTTCCACGCCCGGCTCGACAAATTTTTATCAGGGCGATATCGAGCCCCAAGAAACTGAGACGATGATTACGGGCGATCTGAACACGGCGCTCGTGCCATGGGTGGTGCAGTATCGGATTACCGATCCAAAAATGTATTTGTTCGGGGCGCGCGAGCCGGAAAAGACGTTACGGGACCTTTCGGAGAGCGTGATGCGCGAAGTCATCGGCGATCGCACCGTGGACGAAGTGCTGACGATCGGGCGCCACGATGTCGAGACGTCAACGTTGAAACGTTTGGCCGATCTGTGTTCGCAGTACGACTTGGGAATCCAGATTCAACAGGTTCAACTGACCAGCGTTCGTCCACCGTCGGCTGTCCAGGCGGCGTTCAATGATGTCAATCAGGCGCAACAGGAAAAGCAGACCGCGATCAATCAGGCATGGTCGGTTTATAACGATGCTGTTCCGAACGCGCGCGGCCAGGCAAAAGAGCGTGAGAAACAGGCGGAAGCATACGCGTTTCGTCGGGTGAACGAAGCCAAGGGCGAGGCTCAAAAGTTTTCGTTGTTACTTGCGGAGTATCGCAAAGCGCCAGAGGTGACGCGGCGACGTCTCTATCTCGAGGCGATGCAAGCCATCCTGCCGAACCTGCAAAGGAAGATCATCGTGGATGACAGTTTAAAGAATATTCTTCAGACGTTGCCGCTTCAGGCGCCCGGCGAATCGAAGACCTCGCCATGAATACGATCGATGTGACTCCGCGACCCGCTGCCGTGTCCGCCGTGATTCGTTTTTTGCAAAGCCCCGTCATGTCAATCCTCGGAATCTTCTTCATTCTGACCGCGTTGAAATGGGGAACGCTGCTCTTTGTGGTGCCTCAGTACCAGACGGTGATCGTCACGCGATTCGGTAAAATCGTTCGGACAATCACGACGCCTGGGTTGAAGATGAAGCTGCCTGTCTTCGATAAGTTACAGCGGTTCGACAAGCGCATTCTCGCGTGGGACGGGCCGCCGATCGAATGTCCAACCAAGGACAAGCTATACATCATCGTAGATTGTTTCGCCCGCTGGCGAATCAGTGACCCAATGCTTTACTACAATCGGCTGAATGACGAACGAAGCGCTCTTTCGCGTCTCGACGACATCCTCGGCAGCGAAACGCGCAGCGCTGTGGCCACACACGATCTCGTCGAAATCATTCGCGTAACAAAGGGGCGAAAACCGATCCGCGACGAGGAACTGGAGAAAACTGGTACGGTGCTGCCTACCACAATTCCCGATATTGAGTACGGGCGAGGCGAAATTGAGAAGCAGATTACCGAACGCACGCGTCAAAAGATCGCCGACTTCGGGATCGAACTTCTCGACGAACGTTTCAAACGCAGCAAATACAATCCCGCAGTGGCTGAAAAAATTATCGAGCGCATGTCGAGCGAGCGGCACCAGATCGCTGCGCGTTTTCGTTCCGAAGGCCGGGGTGAGGCAGCTAACATCAACGGGCAAAAAGAAAGCGATGTCGCCTCGATTAGCTCCACCGCCACCAAGAATGCGCTTGAAATTGAAGGCAAAGCCGACGCCGAAGCCGCGGGGATTTACGCCGCAGCTTTTGGCGCGCCTGACCAGCAGGAACTCTATTCGTTTTTGCGCAGCCTCGATGTAATGCGCGCCGCGTTTGAAAAAGATACGACGGCGGTGCTGTCGACCAATAGCGATCTCGGCCGGATGCTGAAATCAATGGCCGAGGCAGTGGCTCCGAAAATCCCGCCGCATTGATGCGACGGTGCATATAATGACCGCCAGGGGGTAACGCGCCCAGAGGAGCGGTCGCTATACCTTGCCGGAACGCGGCGCATCCTTGCTCCACCGCAAATCATCGGCAGATTGAAATCTCGATTTTTTCAATGAAGACAACGCTTGCTCATCAACTTGCTGATTACGCGTGCTCGCTGCGATTTGAAGATCTTTCAGAGGAAGTCGTGCACGAAGTGAAACGGCGCGTCATCGATTCGTTAGGCTGCGCGCTCGGCGCATGGAAGGAACAACCGTTTGTGATCGCCCGAACCGTGGCGGCAGATTTCTCGGCGAAACACGGATCGACAATCTTTGGCACCCGGCATAAGGCGCCGCCGGATTGGGCCGCATTCGCCAATGGCTGCGGCAT
>DASXYB010000274.1:0-3102 GCA_036502745.1 Candidatus Udaeobacter sp. | reverse complement strand
CCAGCGAAACGCCATCACTACATCAGGCGCGCGATCGTTTTGGATGTTCGCCTGCTGCAACGCGAACGTCCCGTCCATCACTTGTTTTGTAAAAATCACTCCAGCGAAATCGGATTGTTGCAAGAACTCAACAAGACGACGCGCCACGGTTGAGTCGTGCCCCATGATGTAGAAAAGGACACTGCCACCGTTGCCGGCCAGCATGATGTCTCCAGGTTTGGGTTCAGCGGTGAATTCGGTCATCGCTGCGAAACGCGCCTCGTTTAAAATTTTTCGCAGATCAATCGAGCGTTTGATCGTAGAAAAGCCATGATCCGAAAGAACGAGGACGTCTGTGATTTCGCGCTCCTTGTGTTTGTCCAATGCGGAAAGAACCGCGCCGAGATTTTCATCAGATGACTTGATCGCAGCGAGGGCGGCCGGCGATCCCGGTGCGGTTTCGTGTTGGGTTAGGTCCGGCTCACACAGCCACAGAATCGAAAACGGCGGAATGCCGTCTTTCCAAAGAACGTCTATCAATGCGCGGGTCGTCCAGGAATCCCGTTGCAAATGAGCAGACGGAAATGGCCCTAGGCTTTCAGTGATCGAATCGATTGTCGCCCCGGACAACGCTTTACCTCCGAACAATGTCGCACTTTTGCTCGCGCCGACGTCATTCGGATGCCGATCCAACAAAAGCCCGACAGTTTTTGCAGCCGCAATGACGCTGCTAGCGCCGGCGCGTTGGACGAGATCGGCAATTGTTGGAACTGCAATGTATTTTCCGCGAGAGAGTTCATCGCCTTTTTTTACGTTAGGCGGCAGTTCGACGTCCACCGCCTGGTGAGGATCGATGTCCGGTCGATAAACATGGTTCGCGATAATTCCGCTTCCTCCGGGATGAACACCGGTCACCATGACCGTGCCGTTTACCATCGTCGCACTCGGATAGGCCGCATGATGGTTTCGAAACGTCACGCCTTCGCACGCAAGCTTCCAAAGCGTAGGAGTATTTTGCTCCGTCACAAAATCCGGACGCATTCCATCCCACACAACGACCACTACGTGATGCTCGGGTTTCGCGGGTACGATCGCTGCGGCAGACGCGCAGACGACTAAGAACACGAATGAAATGATTCGCCGCATCCGCGAATGATAGGACAAGCCGCGGCGGTCTCCAGTCCGCCATCGGAACGAAAACGATTTTGAAGGTCGTTGTAAGCCGTCTGTGTCAGGCGCCGAACCTTAGCGGTCTGGCGTTCTATAGAAACTCCCTCCAAAATCTGGTGATTATTTTTTGGGTCGCAGCAAGGGAAACAGAATCACGTCGCGGATGGATTCGGCGCCGGTAAGCAACATTGTGAGCCTGTCGATGCCGATACCAAAGCCACCAGCGGGCGGCATACCATATTCAAGAGCGAGCAGAAATTCCTCGTCGATGTTTTGCTTCTCTTCGCCTGCCTGTTCGAGAAGACGCTGACGTTGCACAACTGGATCATTCAGCTCGCTGTAACCCGGGGCGATCTCCACACCGTTGATGACCAGTTCAAAAACATCGACGAGCGAGCTGTCTTCCGCATTTTGTTTGGCGAGGGGTACGAGCTCTTTCGGACAATGCGTTACGAACAAAGGATCGATCGTTTTCTCTTCGATGAGTTTCTCAAACACATGCTGCGTCACCTCGAAGTCCGCGAGCTGCGGTAGGATCTCGAGCTTTAAATCGTTCATGGCGCGTTCGCGCCTCTCCTCGGGCGAAAGCTCAAACCAATCCTTGCCCGCGACTTCGCGTATCACATCGCGGTAATGCACCCTCCGCCATGGCCGATTTAAATTGATCGTGCGCGTAACGTTTCCGTTAGCGTCGCGATGCTCGATGTTCAGTGACCCGCAGATTTTCTCGGCGAGACAGCAGACCAGTTCTTCGACAAGACTCGCGATCTTATCGAAATCGGAATACGCCCAATAGGCCTCAAGCATTGTGAATTCCGGATTGTGCTTCCTGGAGATGCCTTCGTTGCGAAAATTGCGATTGATTTCGAATACCTTGTTGAATCCGGCCACCAGCAGACGTTTCAGATAAAGCTCCAGCGCAATTCGCAGATAAAGATCGATGCCAAGTGCGTTGTGATGTGTTTTGAACGGTTCGGCCGCCGCACCTCCAGCCGTTGCTTGCAAAATTGGCGTCTCCACTTCAACAAAACCACGCTCCTCGAAAAAGCGCCGCGTTTCGCGAACAATGGCGATCCGCTTTTCGAAAACCGCGCGCGAACGTTCGTTGGTGAGAAGATCAAGATAACGTTGCCTGTAACGCGCTTCGATGTCCTGCAGTCCATGCCATTTTTCGGGCAGCGGCCGCAACGTCTTCGACAGCAATTGGAATGTTTGGGCTTTTACTGTCGGTTCGCCGCTTTTAGTGACAAAACATGTCCCTTCCACGCCAATGAAATCGCCGATGTCGAGCAACCGAAACAGGTCGAACAATTCCGGACCAATCTCTTTAGCGTGAACGTAAATTTGAATGCGACCGGTGACGTCACGCAGGTCGAGGAAGTTGCTTTTGCCCATGTCCCGATGCGCGGTGATGCGGCCGGCGACACGGCGGGTTTCACCTTCCTTAAATTGCTCGCGCACGTCCGCGATCGAGCCGCTAACATCAAAGGCGGTGCCGAACGGATCGATGCCTTTCGCGCGCAGCGCTTCAAGTTTTTTTCGCCTGAGCCCGATCAGCTCATTTTCGTCTTCCATATTCGGACAGCGAATGTAAGGCGCGACACGTGCTTCGCCACGTCAAATCGTGAAGCGGTCTTTCAGATTCCTGGGTCCGGACCTCGAAACCAACATATTAGTTTGCAAACGAAACACCTGCAGTGAGATAGTTTGAGTTGGCGCGGGCACATGAGCTTCCGTCGCGCCGCCATCATTCAAATGACCGCAAACTTGCCGCAAACGACTTCCAAGCTAGACGGGCCGCTGATCAAACAATTCTCGGTTTTTCTGCCGAACAAAGTGGGCGCGATGCTGGACATTGTGAAGTTGCTTAGCGCACATCACACGCACGTTGTCGCCCTCAGCGTATCGGAATCCACCGACTCAGCTATTGCACGGATCATCGCGAGCGATCCG
>DASXYB010000273.1:0-4090 GCA_036502745.1 Candidatus Udaeobacter sp. | reverse complement strand
TGATAGAGAAGAGAGATGGCGATTCACACGAAGTTCCGCGCCAGCTTTCATATCCGCGACGGCAGTTTCAGAACGTTCCCGCTCCGGCAGAATTTTTCCCCAGAATTCATTTTCACGTGCCGCCATCGCATCGTAAATGCTCCGGTCCGCCATGGCCTGTCTAACGATCTCGGCAGCTTTCTCAGTGCTCATGAATAACTCGACGTTTCCCTTCAGGCATTCTGCCGAGAAATGTCGAACCTATCAGTCAAGCATAACTGGGGCTCTTCTCCAGTGAGATTGCGTCGCGGATAGTAGCAGAACCTGTTCGTTAAGCGTGTGAAAGTGGGCAACACTCGGAAGCTAGTCTTGACTGGCATTTTAACGTGTTGGAGCTGGGCAGTAGCCGTGACAATTCCGATAATGCGCGTCCCGAAGGCAACAAATCGCCATCACTAAAGAAGCAAGCTCGAGCAGTGCCGGCTCATTTCGACGTCAGTCGATATACCTCCGAACAAACAACTCCACGATGTGCTGCGCTCCCTTGCCTCTAACATGTCTCAGATCGTCCTCCCATACCGCTGCACGATCTGAGTTCTGGACGATTTCATAACTGGGAAAGTAATCCACGTTAGGATGCGCGCTCGCCCACTCTTGCGCCACCGCTCTTAGCAGGGACTTCGCCCATGTGTTGGCGACGATAATGTCCATAGTTGAAAACGTGTTCATCAAAGGGACAGGAGAAACTGTGACCACAACGTGAAAATCAGGATGTCCGTAAGATGACAACAATGCGTGGATAGCTTCCAAGTTGACCCAATTCTGCGCGAAACTGGTCAAGTGAAATTGATATCGCCCGGGATACTTCTTGAATAGCGACGCGATGGGCGTGCAATTAAGGAACACGTCTGCCTCAACGTCGCGCCACACCTCTGCAAGCCCGAGGGTGAGAATGATCGCGCGACACTCTTTCATACGTTTGGTGACGGCTTGGATAAGGACACGACGCTCTAAAGTCTCTTCCAAGCCGACGAAGGCCAAGGTAGGGTTTGTGTGAGGGTCGTACCAAGTTACGTCTGCCAACTCGACAATAGATTCTCGAGGGAATTCTGCGTCTGGATCGAGCGCCCAGCGCAATTCGTTCAGTATCGAATAGGTGTTGTACTTGTTCGTGAATCCGAGGCCCGATCGTTCTTTGTTGGCGGGCTGAAGTTTGGCAAATTCCGGTGCTGCGCTTTCAACGGCCATGTTGTGGGCTGCCAAACCGCTTTCAAGCCCACGCGCAAAACACGAGCCTATAGCATAAAATTTATCGTCACGACGAAGTTTGAACTTGGGATCGACTTCAGGAGTGAACCATGTTTCCCGCAGTCGCTGAAACGCGTAATTACGCGCCTCATCCTTCTGGTCAATAACCTCCTTGTACCAAGTTCTTGCGGTGTTTCTGAAATAATTCTGCACGGCGTCGGCGGCTGACGCTATGTATAGCGATTTCGGCGCCACGGAATTATCCGTGGGAGTGTCAACGGTTGTTTGGTTAAGGAACGCTCCAGACATGTCCTAAAATTTCTCACCAATTTACTGTTGCGCGAGCAGATACATTGCCAGCAACGTGAGGAGAAAGTACGGAACAAGCACAGCCGCTCCGGCGTAATCCTTAGCCACTCGTTGGCCAAAGAATAGTGCAAGCACCGCAGCGGCGGAAAGGCTCGCGCCGTAGAATGCCACGGTTGAATCGCGCCAAAGAACTACAAACAAGCAGCCAACCGCACTAAGCGCACCGGCCGCTATCTCAACCATCGTGATGCAGATCAGCAGTGCAGGAACGATTGCAGCTAACGGACTCTTCGCGAAATGTCCTTTTAGCCATTCAAAGTTTCCGCGGCGATCGAGGATCTTATCGATCCCCGATTGTAGAAATAGAATCGCCAGAAAACCCGAGGCGAAAATCTGCATCAGGTAAGTGGCTTCGGGCGCATGCAAAACTGCGATCATCCGCGCAGCTTAGCCGAAATAGCGGGGATTTGTCGATGCCCTGATCTTCTGCGAATCAAAAAACCGAAACGCGGTGATCCGTATCCCCCGTTCAGTCGCCTTGGGCGAGTGCATCGGCGAATGCAACGTTATCCGATTTCACATCCAACTCCGCTTCGGCCGATGTCCCGAATACGCGTGCGCGTCTGTCGTCGAATTCACCTTCCCAGCGAGCGACGACGATCGTCGCCAGACAATTGCCGATGACGTTCACGCATGTGCGGCCCATGTCCATCAGTTCATCGACGCCGAAAATAATCGCGACACCGATCGGTCCCAATCCTGCGGGAACAAACGAATTTAGCGCCCCCAGCAGGATGACGAGTGATGCCCGCGGCACACCGGCTACTCCTTTCGAAGTCAGCATCAACGTCAACATCATTGTGATTTGTTGGCCTAACGACATGTGCCATCCCATCGTCGTCTCGGCCGCTTGGGCGACGAAAACCGACGCCATTGCGAGATAGAGGGTTGATCCCGTCAGGTTGAACGAATAGCCGGTGGGCATCACAAACCCGACGATATGCGGGGGCACGCCGAAACGTTCCATCGACTCCATGGCTTTCGGCAGCGCCGATTCGCTACTTGTCGTCGCGAATGCGAGAGCCGCAGGCTCGCGTACGGCACGCACGAACTGGGTCAACGGAATCCGCGAGATCCGAATCACTAGTCCAAAAACGAGAGCAATGAAAATTACGAGAGCCAGATAAAGCGAGCCGATCAATTTTCCGAGGTTTAACAGCACAGCTGGGCCTTGCGTGCCAATCGTGTGTGCCATCGCGGCGCCCACGCCAACGGGCGCAAACAGCATCACGTAATTCGTGAACTTGAACATCACCTGCGAAAGGCTGTTCATCGCGCGGATGATTGGTTTGCCTTTTTCGCCAATGGCTGACACGGCGAGTGCGAAGAGCACGCTAAACGCGACAATCTGCAGAACATCGCCGCGCACCATCGCCTCGATTATGCTTGCGGGGAAAACATGCACGATGGTTTCGACGAAAGTTTGCGGATGAGTTTGGCCGATCGTCTTGAGAACGTCGGTGCTGGTTGCGGCGAGAGTCACGCCGGCACCGGGCTTTGTGAAATTGACAACTGCCAGTCCGATCACGAGCGCGGCTGTAGTGACGATCTCGAAATAGATCAGCGCCTTGAGTCCCATGCGCCCGACCTTCCGCAACGCACCGGCGCCTGCGATCCCCACCACAATGGTTGAGAACACAAGCGGCGCGATGATCGATTTGATCAGGTTAATGAAAATGTCGCGCAAGAAATAAACCGCGTTACCCCAATCGGGCCGCAGCCATCCAATCACGCCGCCAATAAGCAGCCCGATCATGATTTGGACTGTCAGCGAAGGGCGATACCACGGCCGACGCTTCGATTGAGCAGCGCTCGAGGTCATCGCCTTCGTATTAGCACAACGGATGCATTCGAACAGCGCGTTGTAGCATAGGCATCCTGCCTGTGGGCCAACCGGGCGTCTCGCCCAGTTGATAAAAGAAATCGGCAGACAAGATGCCCGTCCGCCACACAGACAAAATGTCTGTGCTACGCCTCAGTCGATCAAACGTCGATTGATCTCGCCGTACGCATCGATTCTGCGATCTCGCAAGAATGGCCAGTGCGTCCGATGCTCATTGACGCGAGCCCAATCGATCTCCGCCGCGACAATCTCTTCTCGATCGATTGAACCCTTCGAGATGATTTCGCCGTCCGGGCCGCACACGAAGCTTTGTCCCCAAAATTCAATGCCATCTCCACCGGCGGGCGGTTCGTGACCGATACGATTTGCCACCGCGACGTAACACCCATTGGCGATCGCATGACCACGCTGAATTGTCTCCCATGCGGAATGTTGCGCTTTTCCAAATTCCTTTTTCTCGCTCGGATGCCAGCCAATTGCCGTTGGATAAAAAATAATCTCTGCGCCGCGCAACGCGGTCAGCCGCGCGGCTTCCGGATACCATTGATCCCAGCAAACACAGACGCCGATCTTTCCACGCGCAGTGTCCCACGCTCGAAATCCGAGATCGCCTGGCGTGAAGTAAAATTTTTCGTGATACAGCGGATCATC
>DASXYB010000272.1:0-8946 GCA_036502745.1 Candidatus Udaeobacter sp. | reverse complement strand
TGGAGTAATCGCGCTGGCTTCGGAGCTTTCTATTCCGTTCGACAAGATCACGGCATCGCTTCAGAAATTCGAGCATGCGCGGCGCCGGTTCGAGATCAAATACGCGAGCGACAGGTTTCTGCTCGTCGACGATTACGCGCACCATCCCACGGAAATTCGTGCCACACTTCGCACAGCCAAATCGATAGGTCGGCGGCGTCTCGTCACGATGTTTCAGCCGCACCGTTTTTCGCGGACAAAAGCCTTGTGTCGACAATTCGGTAGTGCCTTCGATGATGCGAACCGGGTGGTGATCACGGATGTGTATCCTGCAAGCGAGCCCCCGATTCCCGGAATCACAGGTCGAACTATTGTCGATGAAATCGTGCGAAACGCGCACGACGGCGTCATTTATCAGCCACATCTGCAATCAGTGCATCGTGACGTGGGAAACATGCTGGAGGCCGGCGATCTTGTTTTAAGTCTCGGGGCCGGCAACATCCACGAACAACTGGAGATCCTCGCTGCCGATCTGGTCATTGCCGAGAAATTAAAATCCATTGTGGGCACGGAGGGCGAGGTCCGCCTTTACGAGCCGCTGTCGAATCATACGACGCTGCGGGTTGGCGGTCCCGCGCAGTTTTGGGTCGAACCGCACACCGAACAAAGCTTCGCGGAACTGATTCGTTTTTGCCGCGGTGAACATCTGCCGCTGTTTGTTATTGGGCGAGGTTCGAATCTCCTCGTTCGCGACGGCGGCCTCCGCGGGGTCGTCGTTCATCCGCGCGGCGACTTCGAGAAAATCGAGATCAACGGGTGCGAGATCATGGCAGGCGCAGGCGTAAAGTTGAGGCAGGTGGCTTACGCCGCGCGTGCGGCAAATCTCGGCGGACTCGAATGGATGGAGGGAATTCCGGGGACAGTTGGCGGAGGATTGCGCATGAACGCCGGGGCCATGGGCTCGCAAACTTTCGAGAACGTAGCGCGTATTCGTTATCTCGATACTGAGGGAAATTTCCACGTGACGAATCGCAACGAGTTGGAAGTTTTCTATCGGCGCTTCCCACTGCTTGAAAAAAACTTCGCAGTTTCGGCTACATTCTGCGGGCAACCCGGCGAGCGGGCACAAATCGACGCACGTTTACGCGAATCGCAGGACAAACGGCGGGCGACGCAGCCAGTCGCGAAAAGCGCAGGCTGCATTTTCAAAAATCCCACCACCATCCCGGCCGGCAAATTAGTAGACGAACTGGGGCTCAAGAACTCGCGCGTCGGAAATGCGCGCGTGTCTCGGGTACACGGCAATTTTATCGTGAACGATGGCGATGCAACGGCAGCGGAAGTTCTTGAGTTGATTGATGACATCAAGCGTGTCGCGAGGAAAAAGCGTGGAATCGAGTTGGAGACCGAAGTGGAAATCGTGGGAGAACCGAAATGACAGCACGCGAACAATTACCGAAGAAAATTGCTGTGCTCATGGGCGGGCCGGGATCGGAGCGAGAGGTTTCGCTTGCGACCGGGCGAGGTGTCGCGAAAGCACTTCGCTCGTTAGGCGTTGAAGTCGTTGAAATCGATGTGCGCGACGAAAATTTCCAACTGCCGAACGATGTCGATCTCGCGTTCAATACGATCCACGGAACCTTTGGCGAAGATGGCCACCTTCAGAAAATTCTTGAGGGCCGCGGCATCGCTTACACCGGCGAAGGTGTTGCCGCGAGCGAGATCGCCTTCGACAAGATACGTACTAAAGAAAAATTTCAGGAACACGGCATAACGACACCGTCATGGGAAGTGATCCACTCCGGACAACGTCCGACGATTCCATTGCCAATTGTCGTCAAGGCACCACGACAAGGTTCAACCGTGGGCGTTGTGATCGTGAAGAGCGAACGCGACATTGAAGCCGCTATCGCTGAAGCTACGAAATATGGTCGTGAATTATTGATAGAAGAATTTGTGTCTGGCCGGGAATTGACGATAGGCATTCTCGCTGACCGGGCTTTGCCAATTTTGGAAATAATTCCCGAGGGCGGATTTTACGATTTCAACAACAAGTACCCCTTTCTCAATCCGCAAGGCGGCGGCGGAGCGGAGCACGTTTGTCCGGCAAATATCGACGCGGCAAAAACAAAAGAAATTCAGGAACTGGCGCTCCGCGCGTTTCGCTCAGCCGGTCTGCAGGTGTATGCGCGTGTCGACGCAATTCTATCGGAAGACGGACGGGCGTACATTTTAGAGATCAACACCATTCCCGGCATGACCGAGGCAAGCCTGCTGCCCGAGGCAGCAGCCGCTGCCGGCATTGCCTATCCTGAGCTTTGCGCACAAATCATTGCGCTTTCCCGGCTTCGCGAAGGCGACAGATCGGATGCGCGGCCCACGACTGAAGGCAAACGATGAGTTTTCGACAAAGAACTTCCGGAGCGCGCAATCGGCGACTGTCCAATGTGCGGCAACGCCGCCAGCAACATCTGCTCGATGTCAAAGTCCGTTCCCGCAGAGCCACCCAGCACCGCATTCGCAGCGCGGTGGGCATAATGTGGAAGATGGCCTTCTTTGTGATTTTGTGCGTAGCCGGCTACGCAGGTGCGCGCGAAGCCGTAAAACGTCTTGTCTTCGAAAATCCGGATTACCACGTTCAAACAATCGAATTGCAGACCGACGGCACTCTTCAGCGTGAGCAGGTGCTAAAGGCAGCAGGTCTCCACGAAGGCGCAAACATTTTCAGCGTGAATCTGGCAACTGTACGCGACCGCGTACAGCAGCTCCCCCAAGCCGACGAAGTCGAGGTCATTCGAAAATTACCCAGCGAAATCGGTATTCGCATTGTGGAACGAAAACCGGTCGCCTGGATCACCAGCGAAACGGAAATCAATGATCCGTTCGCGTCGGATGCCGCTTTTTTATTAGGCGCGCGGGGTGTTTTAATGAAACAAAAAAAATTGTTGCCCGAATATCTGGGACTGCCGCTGATCGTAGGATGCTCCAGCGAAACGCTTGAGGCCGGCAAAGCTATCGAATCGCCTGAAGTAAAAACTGCGCTCGAGTTGCTGCGTCTTACCGAGAGCACCTTTTTACAAATGCGGTTTCAGATTCGGGAGATCGATGTTTCGAAAAGCTATTGTCTCCTGGTGACCGACAAAAATCGCAGTCGCGTCATGTTTGGTTTGAGCGATCTCGAAGGGCAACTGAGGCGGCTGCAAGTGTTCCTCGATTACTGTGATAACACCAAACAGGAACTGGAAACTGTGAACCTGGTCGCGCAACGCAACATTCCGGTGACGTTCACAAGCCCGGCGGCCGCCGTAATCAACGACACAGTGGAGCCGGCTGTCGAGCCGCGGATCATGAAAGCGATTCCGGTGCGCGCGCAGGAAAACCGCAGTCACCAGGATTCCGCCAAACAACAAACTGCATCCTCAGCGCCGAAATCGCGCGCTGCTTCTGCGCCAACTCCCAAGGCAATTCGTAACCAACAAAAGAAAGCCGAACAAAAAAATGCGGAACAATAGTTTAATGGTCGGTCTCGAGATTGGGACGTCCAAGATCTGCGTAGTCGTCGGAGAAAGCCGGCCTGACGGAACACTGAAAATCCTGGGCGTAGGCCAGGCGCCGTCGCGCGGAGTGCGCAAGGGCGAGATTGTTGACTTTGAAACGGCAATGAAATGCGTGCACGAAGCAGTTGTCGATGCCGAACAGAAAAGCGACGTGATGATCAAGAGTGTTTACATCGGTATCGCCGGATCACACCTGCAGAGTTTTAACAATCGCGGATGCGTCATGCTGCCAGAAGAGCGCGATGAAATCGATGAGCAGGACGTGGTGGACGTAAAGATTAATGCTCGCGAAGTGAGCATCCCTGCGCAAAACGCATTCCTGCATTCGATAATCCAACATTATCAGGTCGACGGACAACAAGGCGTGCTAAACCCCGCCGGGATGTTCGGGCAAAAACTGGAAGCCGATTTTCACATCATCCACGGCGTGCGCACACGGATTCAAAACACCATTCGATGCGTGAAAGAACTGCCGCTGGATGTCGATGATGTAGTCTTCAGCGGTCTGGCTTCGGCGCAGGTTGTGCTGAGTCAGCAGGAAAAGGATCTCGGCGCGCTGGTGATAGATATCGGCGGAGGAACCACTGATTACGTGTTGTACTCTGAAGGCGCGGTGCGACAAAGCGGTTGTCTCGCTGTCGGCGGCGACCACATCACCAATGATATCTCCATGGGTCTGCGCATCCCGATGGCGCGCGCGGAGAAAATAAAAATCGAGGAGGGCAGCTGCGTTCTCGGAAATTGTTTTCCAGGCGAAATGATTTTGCTAAAGGACGATTCGGGCTTTGCAGGAAAAGAGATCGAGCGTGAAACGCTGAACACCATCATTCACCTGCGCATGCGCGAAGCGTTCGAGTTGCTCAAACGCAGACTCGAAGAGGAACCATATCTCGGCTATCTGGGCGCCGGTATTTTCATCACGGGCGGCTGCAGTCTTCTCAGCGGAATCGATCATATCGCGTCGGAGATTTTCGAGATACCGGCCAACCTGACCCACGCGCAGGCGGCTTGGGGTGTGACGTCCGCGGTAGAAAATCCCCAGTTCTCTACTGCAATCGGCTTGGTCAAATTCGCGCAAGTGATGCACACCGATCGGCCGGCACGAGGACTTGGCCGGTTTATAGGACGAATTTTCAGCGGAAACCGATGAAAACAAAAACAAGTTCGAGCAAGGCGCAACCGCCGGGCGCGCCGCAAACCGCTCGATCCCGGACGGCACGGAGGTCCGTCTCTACCATATGATTCAGCTTAACAAAAACTACAGTCTGCCAGAACGTCTCGCAGAATTCATTCCCATCAAAATTGTCAGCGTGGGTGGAGCGGGTTTAAACGCGCTCGACCGCATCGTGCTCGACGGATTGGAACGAGCCGATGTCGTGGCGATCAACACTGATGTAAACTCACTGACGAGTTCAGTGGCGACGCGTAAAGTGCAACTGGGCCGTAGTGTATCGCGTGGTTTGGGTGCGGGCGGCGACCCAGATGTAGGCTATCAGGCAGCCTTGGAATCGGCCGACGAAATTCGCGAAGCCCTGGCTGATGCGAGCGTGATTTTTATTTGCGCAGGGCTCGGCGGAGGCACGGGGTCAGGCGCGGCGCCGTATATTGCACAAGCAGCGCGTGAAGCCGGAGCTCTGGTTATCGCTTTTGTGACTCTTCCGTTTGGATTCGAAGGCAAACGGCGCAACGTGCAGGCGCATGAAGCGCTGGGGCGGCTCAGCGAGTTTGCTCACGCGGTAGTCTGCTTCGAAAACGATCGAATGGGCGATCTGAGTTCGCCGCAAGCGGGAATTCATCAAGCTTTTGCAATGGCGGATATCACCATCAGTCAAAGCGTGCGATCCGTCGTAAACCTTATCCAGCAGCCAGGCCTTATTCGCATCGGCTTCGATGATTTGCTCGCGGCTCTGAACACGCGCAACAGCCGTTGTTTATTTGGCTACGGCGAATCCGATTCGGACAACCGCGCACATGAAGCCCTCACGCAGGCGCTGAAAAATCCGTTGATGGATCGTGGACGAATGTTGGCTGACGCAACGCACGTGCTCGTACAGGTAGCTGGCGGCCCCGGCATGACGCTCTCTGAGGTTGAAATCCTGATGCAGGAACTCGGCCGTCACGTTAGCGATCAGACACAAATTCTATTTGGTGCAGCGGTGGACGGACGGTTGGGAGATCGGTTGAGCGTCACTATCATCAGCTCGCTTTCGGCGGAAGAGGAAGCAGATTTGCTGCGGCCGTCGCCAGCGGCGAATAATGCGTCCGCAGTATCTCCAGTTCGAGAACGATACGAAGCCGCAGCACCGGAATCTGAAATTCAATCTGAAGAACCGACAATGGAAGTTCAACCGTTCGAGGAACCGATTCCACTTGAAGAACCTGTCGCAGCTGAACCGGAACCACCTATTTCCATCGAACCGCCGGTGATGCCGGCCCGTAACGGCGAGCCCGAGCACGCGAGGATTACGCAGCAGGAGAAACCGATACCGTCGAAGCGGGAGAAAGAGCCCGTTGAAAAATCAGAGACGCCCGCTAAGCAGGAAGTCCTGCAATTCGAACCGGTGACACGAGGTCGTTTCGAAAAGAGCGAGCCGACGATCGTCGAAGGCGAAGACCTCGATGTGCCCACCTATCTGCGGAAACGCATCAAAGTGAAGTGACTCAGGCATCTTGCCTGAAACGTTGAGCAAGCTTCCAGCCCGCTTCTTATGCGGGCAGGATGCCCGCTCGACAGGACAGGCTAGAAGCCTGTGTTACTTCATCAAGTCCAGCACCGCCGTAGTCATGCCGATCACCCCGGTTCGAATAGTTGGCTCGGGAACAGGTGCGAATTTACTCGAATGCAAGGTCGGCAATTCCTTGCCCGCCTGTTTGAACTCCGCAATCTTCGCTGGATCGACCGCGCCGATGTGAAAATCAACCGCCGGAATGGAGTGATCCGTCAGGCTGTACTCGGAAAAGTCTTCACCACCCATAGTGGCATTGACCATCTCGACGTTTTCGTCGCCTAACGACTTCTTCCAGACAGTAACGAGCCGTTTCGTTAGGTCCGGATTATTGTAAGTCGCGGGCGTAAATTGATCTTTGGACACGCTGACAATCGGCGCGCGATCGGACGGAACTCCCGCCGCGGCAGCAATTCCCTTGGCGATCCTCTCAATCGCGGCCAACACGCGCTCGCGCGTCTCACCTTTGTAGGTGCGCACGGTCAACTGCATTTTCACTTCGTCGGGAATGATGTTGTGCTTTGTCCCACCGTGGATGGAACCCACCGTCACCACGATTGGATCGAGCGGATTGTTTTCCCTGCTTGCGATCGTTTGCCAGGCATTGATCATTTCCGCTGCGAGGACAATCGGATCTTTTGTCTTGTACGGATACGCGCCATGTCCGCCAACGCCTCTGACGGTCACATCGACCGAATCTACATTTGCGTACGTGTAACCTTCTGTTACGCCAATGCGGCCAGTTTCAAGATCGGCCTTGTCATGAAAACCGAGTGCAAAATTCGGTCTTCCGAATCGTTCATAGAGCCCGTCCTTGAGCAACGCGCGTGCGCCAGCACCAATCTCCTCTGCTGGTTGTGCAACGAATACGATCGTGCCGTGCCATTGGTCTTTTAACTTGGCGAGAGCCCGCGCAGTGCCGATGAACGCCGCAACGTGTACGTCGTGTCCGCAGGCGTGCATTACATGAACGTCCTTACCTTCCTCGTTCTTGGCGACGGCCTTGCTGGCGTACGGCAAACCAGTCTCTTCTTTCACTGGCAACGCATCCATGTCCGTGCGCACAAGCACCGTCGGGCCATCGCCATTCTGCATCACTCCAACCACTCCGTAACCTTTGAGCTTGGAGTTCTCGTACTTTCCGAGATGCTCTGTGACCTCACAGCCCGTTGCGCGCAATTCCTTGGCGACTAACGCTGCTGTTCGCTCCTCCTGTGCAGATAATTCCGGGTGACTGTGAATGTCTTTGTAGATCCCAAGCAGAGAAGGAAGCTCAGCGTCCGCGAGGGATTGCGGCGTTTGTTGCGCCAACCCTGAAACGGCGAACACCAACCACAAGCACACCGCGAACAGCATGACAATCTTCATGTCGGATGATGAACGCGATGAGGCCGTAGGGCAACCGCTCCGGTTGCCGGGGAAAAGGCAGGCGATGCGCCTGCCCTACAGTTTGTCATTCCGAGGAAAGTCGAGGAATCTCTGACAATGGAATTTGAGAAAAACACGCTGCTCTTCGGTGCGGATCTGACGCCGCGGATTGTAGCCGTCGAGTTGGGCGAGAGCGGCACTGTGCGTGTGCATCGGCGGGAAGCCGATGGATCCACCGTTACGGACGTCGAGCCGTTTCATCCGTTTGTCTGGTCCGATTCAGACGTTGTTGATCTCGGCATCGACACGGAGAAACTCCAGGGCAATCTGAAATACGGCTGGCTCATCACAGTCGATAGCTGGAAGGAATTAATTGCGCTTCGCAACGGACTTAAGAACGCTGGCCGCGATTTCTTCGCTTTTACAGATCCGATTCAGCATTATCTCACTGCAACTGGACGCACGTTGTTCAAGGATTTGTCCTTCGAGGAGCTCAAACGCATGCAACTCGAACTGCTCGCTGTAGAGGGCGGCGATTCCATCAACAACGATCACGTGATGAGTATTGCGCTGTCGGATAATACCGGCTGGGATGAATTGATCGTTGTCGATTCGAGCAACGTAGAAGAATCGGAAAGAAACGCGATCAGACGACTCACCGCGATTATCAAAGAACGCGATCCGGATGTAATCGAAGGCCACGATCTATTCCGAGTTCATCTGCCGCTGCTTGTCGCCCGCGCAAAAAAGCTGAAGACCAAGCTCGATTGGGGTCGCAGTGGCGGCTTTCTTCGCTCTCGCCCATCGCGGCTACAAATTGCAGAGAAGACCATCGATTATCCGAAGTTCGCTATCGATGGCCGCCATTTCGTCGACACGTTTTTGCTGGCGCAATTTTATGACGTCGGCATGCGCTCTCTCGCAGGATTCGAACGGCTGGATGTCGCTCGGCATTTCGATCTCTGTGATAGCGAACAGGTTTCTGGGCTTACCGGTAAGGAATTGGAACGCGAGTACATTGGCGACTCGGAAATGTTCCAGCGACGCGCACTGTGCGGTGTTCGCGAGACGCGCGCTTTGTCGGATCTGCTGAGTCCGAGCTACTTCATTCAGGCGCAAATTTTTCCTTATAATTATCAAGACGTGATCGTGCGCGGCAACGCGACACGCATCAATGCGCTGTTCCTGCGCGAATATTTTCGGCAACGCCATTCCGTTCCCGAACTGCCGATGCCGCGAGCATTCGAAGGCGGGTACACTGACATTTTCTTCACCGGTGTGGCGCGCAACGTCTGGCATTGCGACGTCGCTTCACT
>DASXYB010000271.1:0-2489 GCA_036502745.1 Candidatus Udaeobacter sp. | reverse complement strand
GTCATTCGCGCGCGAGCTGCTGAATGCGGTTCGCCAGTGCAATTCGTAAACGAGAGTTACCACAGCTCGCCTGTAGGTTTGCGTGGTGAATACCAAAAACAAAATGCCGCTGTAGCCATCGCCGCGATTCAGGCTGCGAACATTCAGCTCGGAGAAAAAGGTGTTGTGCGGGGACTTGCGGCCGTTGAATGGCCCGCTCGTTTTCAGAAATGGAATGAGCGCACCATCATAGACGGCGCGCACAATCCCGGCGCAACGCGCATTCTCGCGAAAACGTGGCGAGAAGTCTTTGGTGATCAGAAAGCGACTCTCGTGCTCGCGGTTCTTTCCGATAAAGATTTGCGCGGCATCTGCGAAGCTCTCGCGCCGATCGCCGATTCGGTGATCCTACCGAAAATCCGCAGCGAACGCGCTGTGGCGCCAGCGGAATTGGCGAAAATCTTCTCCATCATTGCTCCATCACTCCCCCACTCCATCTGTTCAACCGTTGACGGCGCACTCATGCTTGCACATGAGAAAGCAAATCCAATCCTGATCACCGGTTCGCTCCATTTCGCCGGGGAAGTTCTCGCTCATTTGCGAGGTGAACCCGCCGCGTTCGAAGAATGCGCGCAGTAACCCGCGCGAAAACCCACTCGTGCGCTACGCAGTGTCAATGCGGGGAAAGACCGGCACCGGTTTGCCGAGATGATGGTTGTCGGGCAAACCGCCCCAAGTGGCATCGGAGACATGACCTTCGTCGGGAACATTCAGTTGGTAAAAAATCTCGCGTGCTGAATTTGGCAAAATAGGAGAGATCAAAACGCCGATAATCCGGAGCGATTCGGCTAGAACGAATAGAACATGGTCCAACGCTTCAGAACGAGTCGGATCTTTTGCCAGCTTCCATGGCGCGCTCATCTCGATGTAGGTGTTGCAAGTCGTAGCGAATTCCATCAACCGAGCGATCGCGACATGCACTTCGAATCGCTCGAATGCGCCCTCGTACTGACGTAATAGATCGGCGGCTTGCGTCGCCAACGGCGAGTCGCCTCCGGTTTTTGTCACCACTCCCTTGCGGTATCGGTGCGCCATGTTCAGAGTGCGGTTCAGTAGATTGCCTAACGAGTTAGCGAGATCGGTATTATGACGTTCTATGAGGCGTTCTTCGGAAAAATCGGCATCCTGCCCGGTGGCCATGTCGCTTATCAAGTAATACCGCAAGGCGTCCGAGCCGTATTTATCGATGAGCGCAAACGGATCAATAATGTTGCCGACGCTCTTACTCATTTTGGCGCCGCCGATATTCCACCAGCCGTGCACTAACAATTGCGGCACTTGATCGTCGGGAAATCCGATCGCGTGCAGCATAATCAGCCAGTAAATGCCGTGTGCGGGAACAAGAATGTCTTTGCCGATGATTTGGAGCGCAGGCCATTTATCCAAGAAGGTTGAAGGTTGAGAGTTGAAAGTTGAGAGACTCGGATCGTAGCCGGCGAAGCTGATATAGTTCGTTAAGGCATCGAACCAGACGTAGGTAACAAAGTCTTCGTCGAACGGCAGCTCGATTCCCCAATCGAGGCGCGATTTGGGACGGGAGATACAAAGGTCGCCAGCGATTTTCTCGACTGCATTGTGTAATTCTGTCTGGCGAAAATCGGGAATGACTGCGTCTGCTCGATTGTCAAGATACTGAAGCAGCCAATCTTTGTGCTGACTTAACTTGAAGTAATAATTTTCTTCCTCGCGAAATTCGATCTCACCCCACTCCGGGCCGAATTCGCCGTCGGCGCCGCGTTCTTTGTCGGTTAAGAATTGTTCCTGACGAACTGAGTAATAGCCGGACTGTTTGTCCTTGTAGATTTGACCTTGATCGAAGAGCCGCTGCAGAATGCCTTGAACGACTTTCTTGTGGCGGGCACTCGTTGTCTCCGCCCATTCATCGTATCGGACATCAAGCTTCTGCCAGAGATCGACGAATGTTTGCGTGATGCCTTTAACGAATTCAGCGGGTGGAACACCTGCCTTCGCCGCAGATTGCTGCACTTTCTGGCCGTGCTGATCAACACCAGTTAAAAAGAAAACGTTCTCGCCTTTAAGCCGATAATAGCGCGCAATCACATCGGCTAGCACCTTTTCGTATGCGTGTCCGACATGCGGTGGCGAATTCGTGTAATCGATCGCGGTGGCAATGAAAAACGTCTTCGGCATTTCCGCTTCATCTGTAGCGGCGGTCTGTGACTGTCGCAAACGTCGCGGGTCAGAGGTCGCTGTTACAGGACTAGGCGCGTGTCGCTGTGCGACGCCTGCGTGCGGCCCACAGGGCCGCGGCTACAGCATAATACCGCACAGCCCTGCCGAAAAAATGCTTGTAAGGCAAAGCGCTCTCGTTTGCTCGGGTTATGTGCAGGCCGAGGGCGGCCTGGCTCCATCGGATGGTCTTGCGCCATGCCGTCTCGCTGAATTCATCAGACAGCATTCAGACCTGAATAGTTAGCGCTCTACGAGAC
>DASXYB010000270.1:0-6130 GCA_036502745.1 Candidatus Udaeobacter sp. | reverse complement strand
GGGTTTTTGACTTCGCCTTTGCTCCATGAGCGCATGGTGTCGCTCGAGGCGATGCCAATTGCGACTTGATCAAAACCTACTGGGCGTTCTTCGCCCACTAACTCACGCCAGGAATGTTCGTTCATGATTTCTCCGAATAAGTGTGAAACTAAAAATTATGCGACGCTTTCCAGAAAGGTGGGCGCCTGGCTTCCAACTTTCACGTCGAGACCGAGGCTCTGCATTTCCTTGATCAAGACGTTAAAGGATTCGGGGGTTCCAGCTTCGAGCGAGTTGTCGCCCTTAACAATGGACTCGTAGATACGGGTGCGGCCCTGAACGTCGTCGGATTTAACCGTCAGCAATTCCTGCAATGTATAGGCCGCACCATACGCTTCCAGGGCCCAGACCTCCATCTCTCCGAAGCGTTGGCCACCGTACTGCGCTTTACCGCCGAGCGGCTGTTGAGTGACAAGCGAATATGGTCCCACCGCGCGCGCATGAATCTTATCCGCCACAAGGTGACCAAGCTTCATCATGTAGATGTGGCCAACCACAACTTCCTGATCGAACGGATCTCCGGTGCGACCATCGAATAGACGCGCCTTTCCGTTCTCTTGCACCCAAGTGAAGCCCTCTTTCTTTTTGGCCTCGCGCAGATAATCGCTAATTTGTTTTTCCTTGATTCCATCGAAGACCGGTGTGGCCACTTTGAATCCAAGTGCTTTGGCAGCAACGCCGAGGTGGGTTTCCAAAACCTGACCCACATTCATACGGCTCGGGACGCCTAACGGATTAAGCACGATCTCAACGGGTGTTCCGTCCGCGAGGAACGGCATGTCCTCCTCGGGCACGATGCGCGCAACAACGCCTTTGTTGCCGTGACGGCCCGCCATTTTGTCGCCAACACTGAGCTTGCGCTTGCTGGCGATGTAAACTTTAACCTGTTTGATTATCCCCGGTTCGATCTCCTCGCCGCTTTCAACACGGTCGGTCGCACGATCCTTTTCGAGCTCAAGCTCGGCGAATTTGTGTTCGTATCCGCCAATAATTTCCCGGATCCGATTCCGAATCGGGCTCGGGTCGATTTCGATGTGATCGTGGGCAGTCGCCAGTTTTCGTAAAAGCGTTTTGGTGATCTTGCGATTGGCCGGGATGATGATTTCACCGCTCTTGGCATTCACCACGTCGAGAGGGATTTTTTCGCCCAGCAGAACGTTGGAAAGTGAGTCGGTGAGCTGTTCAATGAGCCCCTCTCTCTTGCGTTTATGATCTTCCCCGATGCTCTTGAGCTGCCGTTTGGTTTCTGCTGGAGTAAGCTTCTCTCGTGAAACTTCGCGGCGTGACGAAACCTTCACGTCCATCACGATACCGTACGTCCCCGAGGGAACGGTAAGTGATGTGTCTTTTACATCGGCCGCTTTTTCTCCAAAGATCGCCCGAAGCAGCCGCTCTTCAGGAGCGAGTTCGGTCTCGCTCTTCGGCGTAATTTTCCCGACTAAAATATCGCCCGGCTTCACCTCCGCACCGACTCGCACGACGCCGTCGGGACCCAAATTGCGCAAAGCCTCTTCGCTTACATTGGGAATGTCGCGAGTAATTTCCTCGGGGCCGAGCTTCGTATCGCGCGCACCGATTTCGAACTCATCGATGTGAATGGACGTGTAAATATCTTCCTTCACGACCTTCTCCGAGATCATGATCGCGTCCTCGAAGTTGTAGCCGTTCCATGGCATGAACGCGACCAGCACGTTGCGGCCGAGTGCAAGTTCGCCACGATCGGTGTTCGGCCCATCGGCGATGACTTGACCGCGCTTCACGTGTTGGCCTTTGTGAACGATCGGTTTTTGATTCACGCACGTGCCGGCGTTCGATCGCATAAATTTCCGCAGCTCGTAAACGTGGGTTCCGGACTCGGAATCGGTTTTTATCTTCTTTTTGCTCTCCGGCAAATGGCCGTCCTTTGTCACAATTATTTGGTCAGCCGTGACTGAAGCGACCTTGCCGCTGTCGGCCGCCAGAACAACTGCATGCGAATCACGGGCAACTTTTTCTTCAAGACCAGTGCCGACCAGCGGCATCTCGGAAACAATCAGCGGGACGCCCTGGCGTTGCATGTTGGACCCCATCAGCGCGCGGTTGGCGTCGTCGTGTTCTAGGAACGGAATGAGGCCGGCTGCTACCGAAACGAGCTGCTTCGGCGAGACGTCCATGTAATTCACCTTGGACGGATCGACTTCGAGAAAATCGCCTCGATAACGCACCGAAACCTTTTCACCGGTGAAATGACCGCGCCCATCGATTGGCGCATTCGCTTGCGCGACGAGGAAGTTCTCTTCACGATCAGCAGTGAGATAATCGATCTCGTCGGTGACCCGGCCGTTCGTCACCTTGCGATATGGTGTTTCGATAAAACCAAACTCATTGATGCGCGCGAAGGTGCTCATCGAGCTGATCAAGCCAATGTTTGGTCCTTCAGGCGTTTCGATCGGACAAATACGGCCGTAGTGCGACGGATGGACGTCGCGCACTTCAAAACCGGCACGTTCGCGGCTCAAACCTCCCGGGCCGAGAGCGGACAAACGCCGCTTGTGCGTCAATTCTGCCAGCGGATTCGTTTGATCCATGAACTGTGACAGCTGTGATCGACCGAAGAAATCCCTGATGACGGCGCTGAGCGCTTTGGGATTAATGAGCTTTTGTGGCGTCATCCCATCCACGTTGATATCGAACAGCGTCATTCGCTCCTTGACGAGACGCTCCGTGCGAGCAAGACCTACCCGACACTGGTTGGCAAGCAATTCGCCTACCGTGCGAACACGCCGGCTGCCAAGGTGATCAATGTCATCAAGCGTGCCTTCGCCGCGTCGTAGATTGATCAAATACTTGATCGCGGCGATAAAGTCTTTGTCGGTCAGGATGCGCTCGGAAGAATCGACATTAATCCCGAGCTTCTGGTTGATTTTGTAGCGACCCACTCGGCCAAGATCGTATTTCTTGGGATCAAAAAAGAGTCGCTTGAGTAAGGCTCGGGCGTTGGCCACGGTCGGCGGATCGCCAGGACGAAGACGGCGGTAAATATCTTTAAGAGCCTCTTCCTGGTCGTGCGCCGGATCTTTTCTAAGGGCCTTCACGACCGTGTCATCGTTCGAGATGTCGATGACTTTGGCTTCGTGAATATTTAGCGCTATGATCTGGCGAACAGTCGCCAGAGTCAGGGGCTCAAACGCACGCGCGACCGTCACCTCGCCATCGCGGATATCTGCTGTGAGCACTTTGCTGGCGAGCTGTTCTTCGTCGAGTTTGTCGCTCAACATAAGGGTCTCGATGTTGTAAAAAAGTTTGATGACCTCCTCGTCAGAGCCATAACCCAGCGCGCGAAGGAAAGTCGTCGCGAGGAATTTTCGACGCCGCTTGCGCCGGTCGAGATAAATGTAAAGCAGGTCAGCCGTATCGAACTGCACTTCAATCCAGGAACCGCGGTCTGGAATGATGCGGAAGCTATAGAGTACCTTTCCATTGACGTGGATGGTAGATTCGAACGCGATTCCGGGGGAACGATGCAACTGACTCACCACTACGCGCTCGGCACCGTTGATGACGAAGGTACCCTGCGGCGTCATGAGCGGGATCTCGCCCATATACACTTTCTCTTCCTTCGTGCCTTTCTCCTCCCGTAACTGGAAGGTCACGTGCAGCGGCGCGCTGTAGGTTTGCCCTTCGCGCTGCGCTTCAAGCGGCGTCAATTTTGGTTCGCCGATATCGTAGTGGCTGAAATCGAGGACAGCCTTCTCATCGTAACTTTCGATGGGAAAAACTTCCTTAAAAACAGCTTGAAGCCCCTGATTTTTGCGTTTCGAATACTGGACGTCTTTCTGAAGAAAATCGACGTATGAATTTGCCTGAACCTCAATGAGGTTGGGCGGTTCGATCGCTTCCTTGATGCTTCCGAAGTAAATGCGTTCCGACATAGTGCTTAAGCTCACACGCTAAAACCTCACACCAGCTCCATCAAACGCTGACCGACGCAGGCAGATTTTACCGTTCTGGGATGGGCGAAGAGCGCAAAAATGCCACCAAAACGGGGACCTGTCAAACTGACGACCTCCGTCTCGTAGCGGGTAATGTAATTTGCCTTGTTAACGCCGGGGTAAAAATACGTCTGGCGAGCTGTAACTGAGTTCTAACGTTATTATGGATCTCGCGCCACGCAACAAATTTTATACTGCGAGAGCGCCAAAATTCGATTGGTTTATTTGATTTCGACCTTTGCACCTGCGGCCTCGATTTTTTTCTTGATCTCGTCCGCCTCCTGCTTGGTTACGCCTTCCTTGATTGTTTTGGGCGCGCCTTCTACGAGCGCTTTCGCCTCCGCAAGGCCAAGGCCCGGAACCGCGCTCCGCACCTCTTTGATCACTGCGATCTTGTTGGCGCCCATTTCTGTCAGGATCACATCAAAGGTGGTCTTTTCCTCGACTGCCGGAGCTGCTGCGCCGCCAGGTGCTCCCGCACCGGGTCCCGCCGCAACTGCTACTGGGGCAGCGGCGCTGACACCCCACTTTTCCTCAAGCTGCTTGACCAATCCCGCAATCTCCAAGACTGAAAGATTGCTCAGTTCCTCTACTATTTTATCTGTATCTGCCATTTTAGTTTTTCCTCCAGTTGCCGCCTCCGAAAGCCTTCGAAGAATTAAAGCTGGCAGCCACCAGCTCGGACAATTTCGTTTGTGTTGGATTTGTCCGGCAGACAAAATGCCTGCCGTACAAAATTCATGCCGGGGATGCCCCCTCCTTTTCAGCTTTTGCATTCAACAGCCGGGCTAACGCCGCGGCCGGTTGATTGAACAGACTCACTAGACGCGTTGCGGGCGACAACAACAGTCCCAGCAGTTGTGCCTGCAAAATTTCGCGCGTCGGCAATTCCGCCAAAGTTTCTAATTGCGCCGTCGAGAGCACTGCGCGATCAACAAAACCAACCTTGAGTGCAGCTAGCTTAAACTCGGTCGCGAACGTCTTAAAAATCTTCGCCACAGGGGCTACATCCGCTTCGCCTGTAACAACCGCGGTTTGCCCCGTGAACTGGTCACCAATTTCAGGGAAACCCGAATCCGCCATCGCGAGTTTAAGAAAACTGTTCTTCACCACGTGCACCTCTGCGCCGGCGGGCGTTAATCGATTCCGCAACTCGCTAAAATCGCCTACCTTCATCCCTCGGTAATCGGTAACGAGGACAAAAGGCGAGTGTTTCAATGCCTCGGACAACTCTGAAACAATGTTGGCTTTCTCTGGTCGCATATTGTCGAGCTAATTATTCTGGTCCTACGCTGCGCTGAGATATGGGCTTGGATCGACGCGGACGCCCGGGGACATGGTCGCACTGATTGTCACAGCTTCAAGGTAGCGGCCCTTAGCCGTCGGCGGACGAGCTCGCATTACAGCTTCAATCACTGCATTTGCGTTCTCCACCAGCGCCTTCTCTTCAAAGGAGAATTTTCCAACCGGCACGGCCACGTTGCCATTCTTGTCCAGTTTGAACTCAATACGACCGGCTTTCACTTCCTGCACCGCTTTGGCAGTATTATCGGTGACGGTTCCCGTCCGAGGATTGGGCATCAGTCCGCGCGGCCCGAGCACTTTACCCAACTTCCGCACTTCGGCCATTGCCGCGGGTGTAGCGACAGCAACATCAAAATCCTGAAAACCTTCCTGGCACTTCTGGATCAGATCTTTCATGCCGACGAATTCCGCGCCCGCGTCTTTGGCCGCCTTTGCCGCTTCCCCTTCCGCGAAGACGAGCACACGCACTTGTTTCCCGCTGCCGTGTGGAAGCGGACAAGTGCCGCGCACCATTTGATCGGATTGCTTAGGATCAACTCCGAGGCGAAATGAGAGCGTCACGGTCTGATCAAACTTCGTGGGTGAGAATTTCTTTAGCGTCGCAACCGAATCGTTGAGACTGTAATTCTTTGTGCGCTCTAGTTGTTGCGCGGCCGCGCGATAACGTTTGCTTCGATTTCTTTGCATTATTCGGTGCAGTTCAAACGCCGTTCGCTACTTTTATAGCGAGGCTCCTGCTTAATCATCCCGCGCTCAGTGGAGCAAGCGGAGACGGAACGTAGCGGTTATCCTTCTATTGTCAAAAACATGATTTA
>DASXYB010000269.1:0-3308 GCA_036502745.1 Candidatus Udaeobacter sp. | reverse complement strand
ATGAATGTGAACGATTTGTCTTTGAACACAGTGATCACTACCGGAAGAATGTCGCCGGCTTGCTTCTGTGTGGCGGCATTAAATTCTTTGCAGAATGACATGATGTTGACGCCGCGTGGACCTAGCGCGGTGCCTACGGGCGGCGCCGGGTTAGCTTGGCCGGCGGGAATTTGGAGTTTGATGTGTGCGATTACTTCTTTAGCCATTTTAGTTCGTTAAATCGTTAATTTGTTGAATCGTTGAATCCAAAAATTATCCGCGTTCGACCTGCCAGTATTCCAGTTCCACCGGTGTGGCTCGACCGAAAATAGTAACGGAGACACGCAGCTTGCCACGCTCGGGGTCAATCTCTTCGACGACACCGGTCTGATTTTGAAACGGACCGTCAGCCACCTTCACCGATTCGCCAACTTCGAAGCTGACTTTTGGTTTCACCTTCTCTTCGCGCTCCTTCATCTGCGCGAGCATACTTTCGACCTCCGATTGCCGCATCGGGATAGGTTTGTCCTTGGTTCCGGCAAATCCGATGACGCCGGGTGTATTGCGAATGAAATACCAGGTGCGACCGATCAGCTGATTATTTTCGTCTAGCAGATGCATGTTAACGATCAAATAACCGGGGAAAAATTTCCGCGTGGTTTCGGTCTTCTTGCCTTTTTTGATTTCCGACACGCGCTCGGTTGGAAGAAGCACGTCGTAAACTATGTCGCCCATCTCTTCTGTTTTGACCCGTTTCACAATGTTCTCGCGCACTTTGTTTTCCTGACCGGAAAGCACATGCACGACGTACCATTGATCTTTCGCCGCGAGCATTTGTCCCATAAATCAGTGCAATCGAGTGAAGAAGTGCACAACGTTCACCAGAATAAAATCGAATAAGGCGACGTAGCCACCGAGCAACAGCATCGCTATCGCAACGACAATTGTTGAGTCCGCCAGTTCTTTATAACGGCGGAAACCTTTCTCTTTCGGGTCCCAAGGCCACGAGCATTTTTGCAGCTCGATCTTCACCTCGCTGAAGAAGTTTTTGACTTTTGTCATCATTGCTTCGCTACGTGATTCATTAGCCACACGCCAGGAGGGACTCGAACCCCCAACCGACGGTTTTGGAGACCGCTACTCTACCAATTGAGCTACTGGCGTATTTAACGTTCCTCTTTTGTTTAATCTTCCGCTTCCTCGCCTTCGCCTCAACGTTACCAGATGCAGAGGAAGATGTTAATCCAGAATATCACCCACGCGACCTGCGCCGACGGTTTTGCCGCCTTCGCGAATTGCGAACCGAATGGTTTTCTCCATGGCTATGGGCGTGATCAGCTCGACCTCGATCGAGATGTTGTCTCCGGGCATGACCATTTCCACGCCATCAGGCAGTTTGACGGTGCCGGTCACGTCCGTCGTTCGGAAATAAAACTGCGGCCGATAATTGGTGAAGAACGGAGTGTGACGTCCGCCTTCTTCCTTGCTCAGGACGTAAACTTCCGCTTTGAATTTCTTGTGCGGCGTAATAGAGCCGGGCTTGGCGATTACCTGTCCGCGCTCGACCTCCTCCTTTTTAAGACCGCGTAACAGCACGCCGACGTTATCGCCCGCTCGTGCTTCATCGAGGAGCTTGCGGAACATTTCGATATCCGTGGCCACCGTCTTCGCCGTTGGACGAACGCCGACTAGTTCGACTTCTCCCATTTTCTTCAGAATGCCTCGCTCGACACGACCGGTCGCGACGGTGCCGCGGCCTTCAATGTTGAATACGTCTTCGATTGGCATCAGGAACGGCTGATCGATTGGCCGATCCGGGACAGGCACATAATCGTCGACCGCTTCCACGAGCGCGGTGATCTGCTTCTCCGAGTCGGCGTCGCCGTTGAGCGCCTTGAGCGCGCTGCCTCTGACAATTGGGATTTTATCGCCTGGAAATTCGTATTGCGTCAACAGATCGCGTACTTCCATCTCGACGAGATCGAGAAGCTCGGCGTCGTCTACCATGTCGACCTTATTGAGAAAAACGACGATGGAAGGCACGCCCACCTGCCGCGCCAGCAGGATGTGCTCACGTGTCTGCGGCATCGGGCCGTCAGCAGCGGAGACAACGAGGATGGCCCCGTCCATCTGAGCCGCGCCAGTGATCATGTTCTTCACGTAGTCGGCGTGACCCGGGCAATCGACGTGAGCATAGTGGCGTTTGTCGCTGGAATACTCCACGTGCGCCGTGTTGATGGTGATTCCGCGCTCTTTTTCTTCGGGCGCGTTATCGATCGAGTCGTATTCGCGCACTTCGGCCATCCCTTTTTTGGCGAGCACTTTCGTGATTGCTGCCGTGAGCGTAGTTTTGCCGTGGTCAACGTGACCGATTGTGCCGACGTTTACGTGCGGCTTGTCGCGTTTAAAAGCTTCCTTAGCCATATCGTTTTCTTTTTACCTCTTTAGTTTTGATTTTCCTTGCCGGTCGCAAGCTCATTGAGCCCATGACCGGGATTGAACCGGTGACCTCGTCCTTACCAAGGACGTGCTCTGCCAACTGAGCTACATGGGCGCTCGTCGCCAACCCAGCGCCTCCCTTGGGAACCCGGGCGGCGAACCGGCCGTGCATTCCACCAGAGAGTCAAAAATCCCAGAGTCGTATCAAATCTGCATTTGAACGACCATGGGATCGGCTCGTCCGGCGAAAAGCGTCCGCAAATTAATCGTGTGCACCGTAGTGTCAAAGAAATTTTGGCCTGCTGGCGTTAGCGAATTCGGTGGCTGCTCGGCTCCGCCTTTCCGCGCGTAAGGAGGCGTACGAGCACAGCAAGTATGACCAGCGCAACGACACCAATTCCGATATACAGCGGACTGATTTTATCCATCAGCCCCTTTGCCTCTTCAGGCGTGGGGCTCGGAACAGGCGGCGTAGGTGAGGGAGAAGCGTTCTTCGCCGCCAGCATCGATTGCGCATATTGCATCCGCTGAAACGTGTCGTTGTCCTGTGGATTGACCTTCAGCTCGGCTTGATAATCCGCGATCGCGTTTTGGTACTGCTGCGCCAGGCTGTAGGTGTACCCGCGCTTGGTCATCGCTTCCATGTCATTCGGGTTTTTTGTGATCAAAAATGTGTAATCGGCGATCGCGGCGTCGTAGTTTTTCATACTTCGATATGCTAATGCGCGGCGATCATAGCTCTGCAGATCGTCCGGTTTCTTTTGAATCACGGCCGAAAAATCGGCGACCGCTTTATCCCACTGATTAAGTCCGATCTCTGCAAAGCCGCGAAATTTAATTGTATTGAGGTCGTCCGGCTTCATTTCCAATGCCTTGTTGAAATCCGCAAG
>DASXYB010000268.1:0-15566 GCA_036502745.1 Candidatus Udaeobacter sp. | reverse complement strand
TTTGATGCTCGTAGCCCGCTGAGTTCTGTAGCAACCGTTGAATTACGTTGGTCCGCGCGCTCCAAAGGATTGACCGCGCCCTCGAAATTTGGCATTCAGGAAATGGCATGAAGGACTACACCACAACGGTATTGCTCGTTGCCTCATTGGTTTTGGCTAGCTGCGCCTCTGTAAACACGGCGCACACTCCGCCCGATGGTAGCACTGAAAGAAATGCCATTCTCCAGGCAGTTCATCAGGCGTTAGCTCGGCAAGGACGAAAAAACCTGGTGCTAGATGTTCCGTACCTCAAAGTCCATAACGGGTGGGCTTGGATACAAGTCAACCCTAAATCAGCAAACGGGAGTCAACACTACGAGTCGCAGTCCGGGCTTCTGCAACAAACCGGGAACAAATGGACGCTATTGGAGTGGATGCCCGCTGAGGAAGGAACCAATTACACAAAGTATTTCCAGAAGCTGAAAGCCAAATATCCGTCGGCACCGCCTGATATCTTCCCTCAGTGATCAATTCTCACTTATTTAAATCTTCGCGTCCGCGACTCCGTACATTCGTTTAACGTAACTGATATGGCAGCACCATTTTGTTGCGTCTGGCGCTTTCTGCTGACGACGTTGTCACAGAAGTTTTAATATCGACCGCCTCCATCATACTCCGTTTCGTAACGCTATTCAGTAAATCGATTGGTGTCTCTGTCGGAAAGCGGGAGGATTGCTTCTGTTCAGGGTAAAAGCCCGATGCAAACAATCCCGGTTAGAAAACTGGGTGAAAGAGCGGATGTACGACTGACTACGCGCTGTTTGGTTTTTGTGGGTATACGGTTCTCTCGGAAGCCACTGCCGATGCATTGCCGGCGCTCCACTGGCTAACTGCAACGGACGATGCTTGGTCAGTCCCTCGGCGTACGCGCTTTTAAATCGCTGAGTACGCATCGCCAACTGCGCGAGCGAATGGCTCGCGCCGGTAATCGGTTAGCGGTACGATTTGCACGTCGTTCAGTTCACGGAATGAACCCTTCCAATACGCTCGCTTTTTTAGACGGAGCTTGTGCATATCTTCTCTTGGGCAGGCGGTGTCGTACTATCGTGATGATGAGGCTACACGGTTTATGAGCGGTTTCTTTGAAGAGTTGCAACGGCGCAAAGTCTATCGCGTTGCCGCCGCTTATGTCATCGCCGCGGGATTCATCATTCAAATTGGCTCTGCGGTTATTCCGGCATGGGAATTGCCGAACTGGACGTTGCGTTTTGTCATCGTGCTTCTGCTGATCGGATTTCCGGTCGCGCTCATCCTCGCCTGGGCCTACGATGTTACGCCCGAAGGAATTCAAGCGACTCCAAAAGTTCCTGGAGGGCATCGACGCCGCAATGTCACTCTTCTCATCGTCGCCGGCGCGGTAATTTCTGTCGCTGCAGGATTTTTTCTCCTACCGCGCGCATCGGCGCGGAAGATCGACAAGTCGATCGCGGTGCTGCCATTCGAAAATCTCAGCGCTCAGAAAGAAAACGCCTATTTCGCTGAAGGCATCCAGAATGAGATTCTGACAAAATTAGCGACGGTTCGGGATCTCAAAGTCATTTCGCGAACGTCGACGGCAAAATATCAAAGCAAGCCGGCCAATTTAAAGACGGTCGCGCAGGAGCTTGGTGTTTCCACCATCGTCGAGGGCACAGTGCAGAGAGCTGGCGATAAAGTTCGAGTGAATGTGCAGTTGATCGATGCGCACGCCGATGCGCATCTTTGGGCGAAAAGTTACGATCGTGACTTCAAAGATGTTTTATCAGTTGAGAGCGAAGTCGCAGCGCAAATTGCGGATGCCTTGAAAGCCAACCTTTCACCGATCGAATCGCATGTGCTGGCCGCGGCGCGGACAGAGAATACGGAAGCTTATGATCTTTTTCTGCGGGGCCAGTATGAGTTTCATCAGGCGGAGAGCAGTCTGACTCCGGCTGGCTACGATCGTGCTGACGCATTTTACCGGCAGGCCCTCGCACTCGATCCAAACTTTGCGGAAGCCGCCGCCGAGCTCGCACGCAGTCGATTGTCGCGACACTGGTTCGTCTCGCCTTTGGCTCCCGCGGAATTAGAAGAGGTAAAATCGCTTGTTGAGCGCGCTCTGACGCTGGCACCAAATTCTCCGGAGGCGCACTTTGCGCTGGGATTGTTTTTTTATTGGGGTCGTCGGGAATACGAAAAGGCGCTGGCAGAGTTCGACCGCACGTTGCAATTGCAACCTAACAACGCCGATGCGCGAGCGTATTGCGCGTGGGTTTATCGCCGGCGGGGTGAATGGGAGCGCTCGCTGGCAGAATCTCAACGAGCGGAGGAACTCGATCCGCGCGACGCCAGCATCCCTACCAACGTTGGAGTGACATGCTACGCATTACGTTTGTGGAGTGACGCAGAACGTGCCGAGTTGCGAGCGCTTGCCATCGATCCGCATAACACGCAGGCAGCGATGTTCCTTGTCCTCCTTCGCCTGACAATGACGGGCGATGTCGCATCGGCAAGACGCGCACTCGACGATTTTCCCGAGGTGATCAAAGGCCTCCCAGGCGGTGCCGGTGGTCCTCGTGGCGCGACTGGAGCGGGCGACCTTAGTGCAATCATTGGCTGGCCCGCTTACCTCGATGTGACAGAAAGGCGTTTTAGCGATGCTATTCAAGCTGTCGAGAAAAGGGTGGTGAATGACGATCGCGCGCATCTTCAACAGCTTGCCGGGCTTGTCACGATTCATCTGCTCGCGGGAGAACCTGAGGCAGCCAAATCAATGGGTGAACAAGCGTTGCCATTGCTCGAGGCCAAATTTAGAGAACGACCCGACGACACTTTCGCGATGACAGAATTATCCTGGGTGTACCTCGCCGTGGGACGCAATGCCGACGCGCTGCGCCTTTCGAGACAAGCGGCCGACATTATCTCGCTCGAAAAGGATGCTCTGGCCGGCGCAAGTTTCCAGATCGGGCTCGCGCAGATCGAGGCACGTACAGGCGCACCTGAGGAAGCGGTTAAAAGGCTTCGACGTTTGCTCGCAATGCCGGCAGGCGGGGCAGCGTCCCTCGCTGCCTTTAAGATGGACCCGGTCTGGGATCCCATCCGTAACCGTTCTGATTTCCAGCAGTTGCTCTCAGGTCCCGAGCAGATCGGGCCTAACAAGTAGTTGAGTTAATTGTTTGGTTGGCCAGTTGCGGTGAGTGCGTCGCTGCGACTTGACTCGGACCTTGTCTCTTGTAGAGTTCGCCGCTCGCCTGCTTCGGGCAGCCTCCCGTCAATGAATAAGATTCGTAACATCGCCATTATTGCGCACGTCGATCACGGCAAGACGACGCTTGTCGATCAATTGTTGCGCCAATCCGGGACCTTTCGTTCAAACCAACATATCGAAGAGCGGGTAATGGATTCCATGGATCTTGAGCGTGAAAAAGGAATCACGATTCGCGCCAAGAATGCGGCTTTTCAGTGGAACGGCTACCGCATCAACATTGTCGATACACCCGGCCACGCCGATTTCGGCGGCGAAGTTGAGCGCATCATGAAAATGGTGGACGGCGTACTTCTGGTTGTTGACGCCAACGACGGGCCACAGGCGCAGACGCGGTTTGTTTTGCGTAAGGCGCTTGAAAACAAACTCAAGGCAGTCGTCGTAATTAACAAGATCGACAGAGAAAACGCACGGCCTCATCAAGTCGTCGACATGGTCTTCGATCTTTTCGTTGAATTAAAGGCCACCGACGAGCAGCTCGATTTTCCAATCATTTACGCTAGCGCAAAGAACGGTGTTGCCACGCGTGAGCTGCACGAAAAACGCGAAGATATGACGCCTCTGTTTGAGGCAATCGTGCAACATGTGCCGCCGCCAAACATCTCAAGCCAGCCGTTTTTTCAAATGCTCGTCTCGAACCTGCATTATAGCGATTATCTCGGTCGAATCGCACTCGGCCGCATCGTGAGTGGTCGCGTTGGCGTCGGCGATTCCATCGTGTGTATTCACCGAGACGGACGCGCTGAACGAACGACCGTTACGGCTTTATTCAGCTACTCGGGATTGGAGCAAGTCGAAATAAAAGAGGCAACAGCCGGCGATATCGTCGGGCTAACTGGCTGTGAGGACGTTTACATCGGCGAAACGCTGACCGATCGCGAGGAGCGCGAGCCGCTTCAATTCGTGGACATCGATCCGCCGACGATTCGAATGCATATTCTGGTCAACGACTCGCCGTTTGCGGGCCGCGAAGGAAAATTCGTGACTGCGCGACATCTTCGCGAGCGTTTGGTACGAGAGACGCAGGGCAACGTTTCGCTTCAAGTCAACGATACCGAAACCGCAGGCGCATTTGAAATCAATGCGCGCGGCGAAATGCAAATCGCC
Organism: Candidatus Udaeobacter sp.; assembly: GCA_036502745.1. Classification (GTDB taxonomy): domain Bacteria; phylum Verrucomicrobiota; class Verrucomicrobiia; order Chthoniobacterales; family UBA10450; genus Udaeobacter. Next base: position 11,197 of record DASXYB010000268.1, on the reverse strand, counting down.
ATCCTGGTGGAGCAGATGCGGCGCGAAGGCTATGAACTCATGATCTCGCGGCCCGAAGTGATTCTTCGGCGAACTGACGACGGCGCGCTGCATGAGCCTATCGAAAATCTGTATGTCGATCTACCGAATGATAATCTCGGCGACGTGTTGCAATCCATCGCCAATCGCAAGGGCGAAATTCTCGCCGTGCATCATCATACGTCGCGGGTGTCGATCGAGGCGATCATCCCGACACGCGGGTTAATTGGATTAGAGACTGATTTTGTGAACCAGACCCGCGGCGAGGGCATAATGAGTCATCTTTTTCGCGAATACGCGCCGTTTAAGGGCGACATCGGCGGTCGCGGTCGCGGTGTGATGGTTTCAATGGAGCCCGGTGTCAGTACTGCTTACGCACTCAACAACATTCAGGAGCGCGGCCGTCTTTTCATCGGTCCGCAGGAGGACGTTTACGAAGGAATGATCGTGGGCGAAAACAGGCGTCCTGAAGATTTGCCAGTCAATCCATGCAAGGAAAAGCACCTCACTAACATGCGCAGCCAGGGCGACGGCAAGGGCATTCAACTTGAAGGAGTCCTGCGAATGAGTTTGGAACGCGCCATCGAATACATCGACACGGACGAGTACGTGGAGGCGACACCAAAATCACTTCGCTTGCGCAAGCGCATTCTGGATGCAACTGCACGCAAACGAGCCGCTGCATAGGCGCGGTGCGAAAGCGGGATATGCGAACTCGCGCGTTGCTCAGCGAAGATGTCGTCGCAAGAGCTTTTGAGTCTCCTCGGTTCGCTCCGGCCTAGCGGAGCCAGCCGCCTGTCGCTTGAATGGGCGTCTCATCTTCGGTGATCCATGCTGCGAGCGCGCTCGGTTTATCGTCGCCCGCTCTCATTGGGAGTACAATGGACCCAGTCCAACCATTCGATTCATTGGTCATGTCGATCTTTATAAAATCGAGAACGACGAAATCGTGGCGTAATTTCCGGCCGCTGTTTTCGCCGCGTTTCACATCTGACTCGAGATTATTCCCGAGCAGTGCGACGTTCAATGCGAGACCGCGAGGTTGCTTTGCTTCCGGAACATAGCGAGCGCTGAGTTTTCCGCCGTCGCCTAACGACAAGCGAAACACGCCAACTTTGGTCGAACTCGCCGGGGGCACATTGCCAACGAACCAGCTGCGCCATTCCTTGCCGTTGACGACAAAGCCCGGCGTATAAGTCGAATCGCCGCCCCAGGCCGCAGCGTACCGTTGTTGTTTCAAAGTGAATTCGGGTTTGGCGAAGCGATCGCGCCACCCGAGACGGTCCCAGTAATCAACGTGAAACGCCACAGGAACGATCTTCTTCCACAGGCCTTGGCTTGATTTAAGTGCGCTAAGCCATTTTTCGGCCGGTGGACAACTACTACATCCCTCCGAAGTGAAGAGTTCGATGAGCGTGCTTTGCTTCTCACCGCTCTCAAACGTTACATCCTGGAGCGTTGACCCCGGTTGCTGAGCTAACACATGCGAGGTCGTTATGCCGAACGCAAGCGTAGCCACGGCAGCAGCTGTTCTCATATGATCGAATTTACCTTAGCCGGTATCATCGCACTCGGCCACAGGCGCGCTCAGACCAGTCACTGTCATTTGCGTGACACTGGGGTGCCGCCCCTCTGATTATTGCGCCTGTCATTTTTGTCGGGATTCTAAAGGCGCTTACGAAAGTACTCTCGCCAGCTGTTTGGAAGTGACGGTAGTTCGCTGATGCGACGCAACAGCTTCTGACTCGCTGCATCTCCGCGATAGAGATTCACAATGTCGGCGACCGTGATGTCGTGCTCATCTCTTTCAAGCACCTCGATTGAATCGCCAGCTACGACTTCCCCTTCTTTGAGAACGGCAAAATAGAACCCGGTGCGACCACTCTGGAGAAACCGCTTCACCAGGTCCGAACGGTTGAAGCGGATGCCAAGTTTAAAGCATGGCATGCGCGGTTGCGTCACCACGAACTCTGCAGACCCGACGCGAAACCGATCACCGATGTGAACTGTGTTCTCGAGCAGTCCCGCGGTCGTGAAGTTCTCGCCGAAAACTCCCGACGCGAGTTCCATATCGGGAACCTCCCTGCACCAAAACGGATAATGCTCCGATGGATAAACGTAAACAGCCTTGTCGGCTCCTCCGTGCACGGTCAGGTCAGATTGCTGATCGGCCTCTATGTTAAGTGTCGACACTCGAACTCGGCCTAAGATGGGCCGTTTGAAAATCGAAGTGCGGACAATCTTACCCTTCCATTCGATTTCCCGCGGAAGTCCGACATTGACCGACAAGAGTTTCATGTTGCGGTTGCCCGAGCACAGCTAACGCAAACCTTGGATTTACGAAAGTCAGATCACGGGAGACGCGAGTCCGGCACGTAAAACTGGGCGCGGCTTTTCAAGGTTGCACTGAATTCCACGGTCGCACGTACGTGGTGGCCGACTACGGCGGCACAGGTGTCATTAGGCTCATCACAACATTGACCCAGGTCAGGACGGAGCGCTCGGGTAACCTGGCCTTTAATTACCGACGTCAGTTACGGCATTTTTGTAATACCGGTTGGAAGGCCATCTAGATTCATTGGGAGAACCTGAATCTGGAGCAAGGCACTCTTTGCTGCTGCAGCGGCGGAATCGCGGCCGCGGATTTTCTTCTCATATGAGCAGTTTCCGATTCTTTGTGGGTCCGCTGCTAGCACAACGATACATTCTGTGCTACGGATTTTGGCTGCGCGAAAATACACGCTTGTGCAGCATCAGCCTCGTAAAGGCATTTGCACCGTTAGCTCAATTGGCAGAGCAAGTGACTCTTAATCACTGGGTTGCAGGTTCAAGTCCTGCACGGTGCACGTCATCTCTCGGTGATCGAAGAACTTACGCAAAATATGCTCCCCGAAACGTAGCTGATGCCGTAGCTACGAATGCTCATTCTTGCCACAATCAAGATCCCAAAAACTTTCGTGAACCTTAGCTGAGCAACACGTGCTGCAGTGGTTAAGTGATCGTCAGAGCAACTGACTTTTGATCAGCTGGTCCGAAAACAGAAGCCCTGCACGAGCCAGAAGCCTCCCCAAAGCGCTACGACAATCAATTGCTAACGAAAACAGCAGGCGGCCAAATAGCCCCGATAACCACCCACATTACTGGGCCTTCCAACTGGTTTCGTGTCTTTTGCACGGCGTATTCACGGCCTATTAAGAGAGAGATAAGCATGGCAGGTGGTTCAGGGAAAAGCTTGCTGATGGGCTGACCTCAAGGAATGCGCTCTGAGGATTCAAAGACGGCCGTGACATTTTTGGCCGCATTCATGGTGACATTGCAAGAAGTCGAGGCGCCGGCACAATTGCCAAGCCAGTGGAAGAAGATAGAACCTTGAGCGGGGGTAGCTGTTAGAATAACTGTGGTGCCAACTGCAAAAGTGGTAGAAGCAGTAGGGCAAGTGGGACTACAATTGATACCGGTTAGATTAGAGACGACGGTGCCACTCCCGGCACCGGATTTAGTGACGGTGAGAAGATTTCTGGTGGAAGCAGTAAGATCAAATATGGCTTTAACCGGCTTATCCGTACTTACAATAGTGGTGCAGGTGGAAGAATTGCCTGAACAAGCTCCTCCCCAACGAACAAAACTTGATCCGTGGGCGGCAGTAGCGGTTAGGGTGACTGGAGTGCATTGATTAAAGGCGCCTGCGCAGGTTGTCTTCGGGCCACAATTGATGCCAGTAGGACTAGATGTAACGGTGCCAAAACCCGTGCCCTCAGTCGTGATAGTAAGTTGCTTTGTATTTACAACAAATGGATTAAATGTGGCTGTCACCGTTTTAGCCTCACTCATCGTAACAATACAGGTCGAGCCGTTACCGGCACAAGCTCCTCCCCAACCGCTGAAACTTGATCCTGGGTTCGGAGAGGCATAAAGTTTAACTAAGGTATCACGAGGAAAGGAATTAAAGCACCTCCTAATAACGCCGGGAGTGCCACAGTAGATACCGGCTGGATCCGATCGAACTGTGCCGCTGCCATTCTTTGTAACCGTTAACTCGTAAAGTGGCAGCGCGCTTTTATTGACTGATACAGAGTATTCCGTCGAATTACTGCTAGTATCAAAAGCCTTAGCCATAATCGTGCTTGGTCCCGAAGCTATTCGAGTGGCATCGAGCACATATTGATACGGAGGAGTTGTTATCGAGCTTTTAAGAACATTATCAACATAAAACTCAACTTTACTGATGCCGCTAGAGTTGTTGTCACTGGCCATGGCGCTTAAAAGAACGCTCCCAGTTAGGACTGTATTATCAACCGGCGAAGTCAGAACAAGGTGGGGCGGCGTAACATCGGGGATTTGATCAGTTGGTACTGGGTTTTGAAAATACCTATTGGTTAGAGCCATAGCCGAGACATTAACGGGTGTGTAAGCCCGTTCAAAAGTGTCTTGATACCGAATCGGCGCGGACCAATAACGCTCCCAGACCCAAGGACTACTGAAAGGAATATTAAGCGACCGAATTAACTGCATAACATTACGGCTAAACACAGCGCTCGAATCTTCTGAATTAGTGGTAATATTGTAATTACTTGGATTAACATCAGCAAACTCCCCGATATAAAGCGGTTTGTTGGTGCTACTGGCCGCTTGGTTAATAATATTGAGAAAACCAGCATTCATGTGTCCGGTGTTACCTAGACGTTCATTGTCAGAGTTATAAAAATGAACGCTTACTACGTCAGAGCCTTGGTGTATATCACCCACATTCTTTTGGAATTGCGATTGTAAATCAGCGGTCCAATCAGAGGTAATCCATTCAGGACTTGCTCGTAAATGCTCCGCCGCCGACCGTGGCAAGGCAGCGCCAGAATCAATATAATGGGTTGGATCAAGATTGCGCACGAAACCAGCCAAACGACTCTGGAAAGCAATCATTTGATTGGTTGAATAGTTTCTAAAAACAGATCCCGGATCAGAGCATTGGTCGTTGGCAAATGAGTTTAGATCCGTAGAAAGGTTGAGTTCATTGCCAAGCTCATACATATCAATCGCGGGGTTATTTTTGTATTTGGTAATGAAATCATGGATATAATTAGTCAGAAGTTGGTAAGATTGTGATTGAGGGTTAGTGAAAAGATCAGCAAGAGTGTCATTGCCAGCAAGGGCCCAACGAACCGGGTGCCAGTTGAAACTTGGAATAATTTTAATGCCGTTAGAATTCAGATCACTGAACATCCGGTCCATGTAACTCCAATATGTTGTCGGATTGTTACGCCATAAGTTCACCACCTCATCCGTGTCACCGTAGGTATTCGCCCCAAACCCAGCGATAGGGACCCGAAGGTAGGCGATGCCCACATCCTTAGCGTCTTGGATTGAGCGATGACCTAAGGATTGACCAAGTCGAACACAGGCCGCGTAGTTGTTGTCAAAATCACATCCCGCCACTATACCTTGATACCATTCGGCTAAGTTGGACTGATTAGTTCCAAGTGCCGGATGGGCTGCTGGCAGAGGGTGGCGAGCGGTGAGCGTCACTTCCGCCAAAGGAGTGGTACTTGTAATTGTCTCGCAGTCGGAAGCCGAATATAGACGAAAGCGCGCAGTGTGAGAAAAAAGATTAGTCCCTGGAAATGGAGATGAGCCGTTACCGGAGCTGTCGTGACCACAAGCGAACACCTGTTCTGGTCCACCGTCAGTGCTTAGCTTAACTACCCCCTGCATTACTCCAGTGCCAATATGCCAAGAGATTAAACTCGAACATGTATTAGAGCCCACGGGAGCGACACAAGGATCGGGTGTGGCGTTTAAATATGAGGTGGCCGAGGCAATCGGAGGATCAGTTGCTCGAGCAACATCAAAATCAAATATGTAGAAAAGCCCCGATAACAGGAAAAAGACTGAAATCAGTTTTAAAAATTTTCTAGACATGGGAAAAATATTTTATTCAAAATGCTAATAATCAAAAGTCTCTTTAGCGTCGCCCAAACACTAGCAAGAGTGAGGAGAACGGTTTTTCAAACTCCATTGCTCTCTCCAGCTGAGCTACAGGCGCATTTAAATACGCAAAATTGTATAACAAAGTTGGCGTCATCGACGGACTCTCAGTTCGGTGATTGCACGAGAACAAGCGGGCGAGTTCCTGAGTCGAGTGGGCCCCAAGCCGATTCCGCGCATTCCACGCGCGATTGAGGTGGCTGTAAACATGCCCGAGGTTGACCCGGAAATTCGCCTCGTCGTATTCTGGATCGTCGGCCATTTCTCGTATTAGCGTTTCCAGATGCTCTTTCGTATCATCAAGCTAATGTATGAGCAGCGCCCATTCAGCGTAATATCCTTTTTGGCGGTCGTGGCGGAAAGGGTGAGGGCCTAACGAGAACAAGATGAGCGACGGCGCACGAGAGCGTGCGTCGCTCGGAGTTGAAGTGTAGAACTCTTTCAAATGTGAACGCGGAACTGTCCGCCGTTCGTTCCATCGTAGGATTAGGCCTTGGCGGGCTCATTTCGCTGCGCCTCGAATGGAAGACAACATGACGCACAAGATGTATACCACGTCGGGAGAGGAAGGTTAATGCCGAAACTACCCAGCGCAAAAAGCAACCTCGTGCGAGAGCGGCGACACCGGGCGCTGAACTCGACCACGACGCCGGTCAAGGGTGCAACGAGGACGCCCGTCAGGTTGTGCCAACGTCGCCCCGTCACCGCCGACCCAGCCAGCGTCTGCGCAAAATACATATATTGTGGGCCCGGTAAAACCGCAGCCGAAGCCCATCAGCAAAAGACACACGCAGTCACCTTTTCACCCGCGCGGACGATGAACCGTTTTCTGTCGGGATGTGCGTCTGTAATCCAAATCGTTCGCCCGTGGCAATCAATCGCTGAGATGCTATGCAAGCTGCGCAAAATCAAACAGACGTTTCACGGCAGGGTTGGATCATGAGACACGACCGAACGCGTTCCGCGACATAAGAGTTCAATTGACCGCCAATTGACTCCGGGCAGTTGGCTTTCAAAAGGCAAATATTATTGCAAATCGTACACTTCCACCAGCGCAACTCCAACAGTGTTGTTCACACCACGCACGATCGCAGTGTAATTACCCGGTTGCAGCGTCGCGATAATCGCCGATTCGCTTGCCTCAGTCGGAGCATGCCCGCTGTTTTGGATCGCGCTGACCTGATTGCCGCTGATGATCCCGCCGACTATCGTCGTCTGCCAGTTATCGTTGGACCCAATCAGTGCTCCCGCCGCATTGTGCAGTTCCAATTTCGGATTGGCTAACGCATTGGTGATGCCATATTGCGTGAGCTCAGGACCAATGGCGCGAATGATCACCCTCTTCGTGCCTGTCCCCTGAACAATAAAACCGCCGATCATCACGCTGTCGCCAGTCTGAACTGGGGCGCGCGTACTGATGTTGCCTAAAACTGAATCAGCATCGGCATTCAGATCGTACACTTCGACGAGAGCAACTCCAGTGGTGTTGCTTACACCACGCACGATCGCAGTGTAATTACCCGGTTGCAGCGTCGCGATAATCGCCGATTCGCTTGCCTCAGTCGGAGCATGCCCGCTGTTTTGGATCGCGCTGACCTGATTGCCGCTGATGATCCCGGCGACTATCGTCGTCTGCCAGTTATCGTTGGACCCAATCAGTGCTCCCGCCGCATTGTGCAGTTCCAATTTCGGATTGGCTAACGCATTGGAAATATTATATGGAGGGGGAATGAGTTCAGGGCCAATTGCACGCACAATGACTGTTTTTGGTTCGCCGCCTTCGATAATGAACCCGCCGATCATCACATCGTCAGCGGTCTGAACAAAGCTTCGCGTACTGATGTTGCCTACGTGTGAAGCAGCATTGGCAGTCAGGTCGTAACCGATAACGTCCAGATTGATCCCTTCAGGGGATATGGCCGCGATGTCCGAAGACTGGGCCACGCAACCAAATGCATTCTGGACGTACGGATGCATTTGAGGGCATGGCACGCTTGCCCAATCACCAAAATCGCCGCTCGGATCCTGATTGAAATTGACAATGGTGGTGCTGCCGCCATTGATCGAGAAATGGCGCGTACCGGAAGAACTGATGTTTCTATGACCGGATGATGACCAACTGAACAAGTCCTGCGGCCGAAGATCTGTACCGGTGTGGCCAAGGCGCGAACCCAGACCGACGACCTCGTCGATTTCATGCTCAGTTGAACGTTGCGCGTCAAAGTTGCTCGCGCTGGTGGGCCGGGTGAACTGAAACGGCATCACCGAATTAAGCGTAACGATCCCATCATACGGCCCACCGGGGCCGATAGTGCCGTTTGCAAACATGTCTGGCGGCGCGCCTCCGCCCACTGCCCGCACATTCGCACTCGTCGCGATAACGTTCGGAGACAATGCACTGCTTGGCACGCTGGCGATCGCGAGACTGTCGTTGCTGGTTTTTGCATCCGCCCTCAGTTCATTGATGTAAATATCCCAAGGAGCCATGTATGCAGCCGAGTTACTTTGCGCGAGAACCCCCTGCCGCAAAGGAGTGCCGTCTGGCGCAGTTGTTGCGTAGCGGAAAAGAATCTCGATCGTCGTCGGATCGCTGAACAGCGATTCATAAATTGAGATCGCTCGGTTAATCATCGCCTCAATCGCAGCAGCGTTTTGGTTGGTGGTGATAGAGCTGTCGAACGTTGCGTCAATGACCAGCCCTGTTGTAGGCACCGTCGCACTCATCATCACGTCCGAGTAGCGGTCTACACTGGCTGCATTGTAAGCGCGCACTCGGTAATAGTAGGTGGTACCTGGGTTCAGTCCGGTGACGACTTGCCCTGTTACGTTGCCAACGTCTGCGTCGTGGTAGCCGTCCACGTAATTGCTGAATGAATCGCTCGTAGAGACATCCAGTAGGTAGCCGGTGGCGCCGATCACGTTGTCCCAACTCGCCATAAAGCTGCTGCGTGTTGGCGGCGCCGACGACGCGGTTTCGATTCCTGCGGTAAGTACATTTGCGTTTGGAAACTGCAGCGCGACTTGCGAATCAGCCCATGTCTCGTGTCGTGAGGCTCCGATTTCAAACCAGGATGCGCTTGGGGCACGATTTTGCCTTGAAAAACTGATATCCCTGGCGACGACGGCCGGTAGCAACACCGCACAAACAATAACCGAACCCTTTATTAGAAAAGCGCGCACGGATTGGTGACGTGAATCGAGGAGGCTTGTATTTAATCGGCGAGAGTATGTCGAGCATCATTTCATGCCCTCCGCGGTCCTCGAGGCGTTCTGCCACACCAATCGCCGGTTCGAGTTCAAGAAACGCGGTCAGCTTTTCATCCGCCCGCGCAACGAAACGCCTTCCGTCGCTGCAATGTGTGTGCGAATCCTTCGGGGACACTCATGTATCTCACGAATTTCATAAACGCTTTCATTTGGGGTTCGCTGCTCCCAAATCCGCATGTAACGTGGCTTCCGCTCGCTCGACGAACCGAAGCTCCCGCAGTATGTCGGACAGAGATTTTTGGTCCACCCGCGTAGTATGCCTCCCACTTGAGGCGCTCCTGTGGGAGAGCGGCTCGTATTTGCGGGCCTTTCAGTTTGAGCCGTGATAGGCACTTTGCGATGTTTTGGCGACGACGGACGACTTTAGGACTTTGTCTGCGCCTGGGCGAGCGATTTGCCAAAGGCGACCGGACGGCGGAGGCTAGAATATCTTTCTGCGAGGGAGATGGAATGAACCGACCAAGTGCCGTCATTTGTTTGCGACCACTTGTTGGCCTTCTCTCAGCAGTCGTCGCCACGGTTCTGCTCTACGCCTTCAACCCCGCCGATGCGCAGGCGCCTCCGGGCATCGGGATTATGTATCTGAAAAAAAGCGATGCAGTGGGAGACCCGATACATGATTGGTCCGACGACCCCGCACTTACAAACCAATACGTGCAAGGCATTGCCCTGCGAACGCACTGGAACAGAGTGGAGCCACACGAGCACGCAAATGCAAATGACTTCTACTGGGATTATCTCGATCAAGGCGTGGCCTTGGCGGCCGCTAACGGAAAGAAAGTTTCCATTAGTGTGCAGGCCGGTGTGGAGACTCCGCAATGGGTATATGACGCTGGTGCGCCTCTTTTCATGGTAACGGAGCAATCTGGTTATTCATCCATCACAGATGGAGTTACTACTGCCGGATCAACCAGGGTGAGAAGTGCCGGGGATACCGCTGCCTGGAATTCTTCTCATAGCATAGGGTTACAGATATCGGGGGGCAGCATACCTGCCGGAGCTACTATTCTCGCCGTTAACTCAAGCAGCAATGTTACTATTTCTGCGCCCGCGACACAATCAGCTACGGGAGTTGCAATCGTCACCGCACAGATTGAGCCGATGCCCCTGCCGTGGAACCCGGTTTTTCAGGCGAAATGGGGCGCGTTCATTCAAGCACTTGCTGCGCGCTATGGCAGTGCTCCGAATCTTGCCTATGTGGTTATGGGTGGCCCGGGCCGGCGGGCGGAATCGTTTTTCTGTTTTACACCATACGATATCGAGTACTTCAATACTGTCCTCGGTGGATTACCGAACTGGGAACGGGGGGTCAAATGGATTATCGACCAATATGGAACTTACTTCCCGAATACGCCATTCATCCTGGCCCTGGGGGCGCCAATTCCCACGCCCGACGGAACTGCTTCCTTACAGGCGGTATGCGATTATGGGGCGGCTCAGCATCACGGCAATCACTTCGGCGTAATGTCAGACGGCCTTCAATATCCTAGCGGTCCACCAAACGGGTCAATAGGAGCAACAGAGGTATCATTATTGAGTCCCGCTTCGACCGTGGGGTATCAATTCTTCGTAACACAACATGAGGATATTGATCCAGTGACAGGGCGATTTATGTTGGATTTGGGATTGGAAAGAGGGATCAACTTCGGCGCACACTTCATCGAGGTCTATGGCGGCGACTGCGATGATCCTGTCTTAGCCCCGGTGCTTACAGTCTGGGGAGCTCTTTTGACGTCCCACCTCAGCAATATTAGCACTCGTGGCTCTGTGCAGACGGGCGACAATGTGATGATTGGCGGTTTCATTGTGCAAGGGAGCGGACCAAAGAAGGTGATTATTCGTGCCATTGGTCCGGAACTTATTCCCCCTCCATATAATATTCCCAATGCACTGGCTGATCCGATATTGGAACTGCACAATGGCACCGGGGCTT
>DASXYB010000267.1:0-4143 GCA_036502745.1 Candidatus Udaeobacter sp. | reverse complement strand
GATTTCTTTGCATTATTCGGTGCAGTTCAAACGCCGTTCGCTACTTTTATAGCGAGGCTCCTGCTTAATCATCCCGCGCTCAGTGGAGCAAGCGGAGACGGAACGTAGCGGTTATCCTTCTATTGTCAAAAACATGATTTACCTCGGCGGAAACGAGCTTGCCGCTTCTATGGCTTGGCGACTTTTGCCGTGCTCTCTGCCAATCCTTGTTGCGCCGCCCCCAAATTAGGATCGAGCGCCAACGCTTCTTTAAAAGCGAGGATGGCACGCTCTTGCTGATTGAAAGAAGTCAGGTACTTCCCACGATTCGTGAGCATTCTCGTGTATGCCGGCAAAATCTTGAGATTCGCGACATCATCCTTCGCAAAATGTACCGTCCCATCAGCCAATCCCCGCATTCGGAGATGCGGGTCAGGGGATTCATGAAAGCTTCGGTCAGTTGCCAGATTGAACACGAGCCCTTCGGGCACAAGTTGGTAGGTTTGAGGGATCCATCGGGTCAAGTAGCTGTTCAGTGAGTCAGCGATCAGCACATCATTGGTGATGTAAACTGGGGCGATGTTGATTTCATTCCTCACGATCGCCTGAATCATCTCCAGAAATGCCATGCTGATCCTTTGAGTAAGGTCCTGGCTGCGGGAAAAAACCGCAGGATCGCGCTCCCATTGCTCGAGGATCTCAACGTATGGATCAATCTTTTCGCGGGAGCGATCCATGATATCGGGATGCGCGTGCTTCAGATAATCGAAATACCACGAGCGACGGAGCAGATTGATATCCACTACTTTCACATCGCCGCGGCGTTGTTCTATTTCTTGCACGTAAAACATGGGCGACGCTACCTGCCAATCCTGGGTGAGCATCAGTCCATTGGGCGCGATCGTGCTGAAGAGGTTCTCAACATAGTCATCCGCGATGAAGTAATGCCTGCGATTGTTAAATGGCCAATTCGCGCCGAACGCTGTTGCCGATGTCAGGACGATCGCAATCGCAGCGGCGATAGACGGTGTCCACATCGGCGAAGGTCTTGAAGCAGCACGTTGAATCAACCACTGGATACCGAGTCCAGCCGCAATCGTGATCGAAATGAATGCCGGCAAATAGTACGCGTCCTTGTCCTCGGCAATTTCGTAGCTCAGCGCGTAAGCCAGATCAGCGAGTACGATCAACAGCAAAAACCAAAAAGCTGTCCGGTCGCGTTTGTACGCGCTCCCGAGCCCCGCCCCCGCGAGAAACAGCGTGGCAGGCAGCCATGCAAAGCCAAACTCACGGAACGCCATTTGACAGAATTCAACAAACTGCGTCCCCATGGCCGCAGGAGAAAAAGAGAAGAACACGCGATATTGCCGGCCGGTGATATGCCACCAAATTTCCTGGAGCGACCGCGGATTCCCCCAATTCATTGCAGGCGAGCGCGAAGCTGCCCACGGCAAATAACTATAGACAACGATTAACGCTCCGACCGAAATCAGCGCAGCATATACAAGGCGTCGGCTCGCGAAGAACTTCAGGCCTTCTGTCCTGTAAACGACGACGGCAATGGCCGGAAGCGTTAACGCTACGGTCACGTGATGAACCCCCATCGCAAGGCCGAATACGAAGGCGGCGGCATAAATCCATGTGTCATGTGTCACGCATGCCGCGCCGGAATTACTTCGTGTTTCAATGATCCGCCGCCGCCACCGAACGACGAAAAAGAACGCGAGGAGGACTAGCAGTGAGTTCAGAGTGTACACTTCGGTAATCGTCGCGTATGCCCAAAGCGTGCGGGAGAACGCCATCAGCAATCCTGCGCCGACCGCCGGCGCGAACATCAGAAAAACTCGTCTGTTTGAACTTTCAGTATTCCGGCCTTGCCGCGCAGCCTTGTTCCTTCGGCGCCCCGCGGCAATACAAAAAGCCGTGATGAGCAATTCGGACACGACAAGAGTAAGCTCTGCGCAGGCAAACGCAGCGAAAACAGCGGACGAGAAATTGATTCTCACAGCAACGCTTCCGATCGGCACAAGCGACGCCAGATGCGCGAGCACGACCCACAGCGGAAAACCTGGCGGATGCGCTACGCCCAGTCCGTAGGCCGCTAGAACTAACTCGCCACTGTCGGTCAAAGTAACCGTAGGGGCGAGCGTCCAAGTGTATACGATCAACGCAACAAAAAACACGGCGCCCGCGCAGAGGAGTTCCGCTTGAGAGGAGAACGGCCTCGTCCCGTTCGTTTCGCGTACGGACTTGCGAATCGTTTCCTTTTGGCGTTGGACGTGGCTTTCGGTTCGATGCGCCATTTGCCTATCGTCTCGCAAACTGGCGTGGCTGCAAACAATCAAAGCGACGCGAGAACGCATCGTAGGCTACAAACAATGTTGTATCCTCTCTTTGGCTCGCTTCAATCATCACGAACATGCAATCGTCACTCCTCGCCGCCGCTTTGTCCGCGGGTCTCGCAATAAACGCCATCGCGCAATCACCGACTCCGGCGCCATCCCCGGCTCAACCGGCTTCGGACTACGACCTGCGGTGGGGCGTCAAGATTCCAATGCGCGACAACGTCAAATTAAACGCAACGTTGTATTTGCCAAAGAGCCGAGACGGCTCATCGCGAAGCACGCCCGTAATCTTCACACTGACGCCGTATATCTCGGACACATACCATGCGCGCGGCGCCTACTTCGCGTCACACGGTTATGTGTTCGCGCTCGTCGATGTTCGAGGGCGTGGCAATTCCGCTGGCGATTTCGAGCCATTTGCAAACGAACCGCGCGATGGACACGACATAGTTGAATGGTTGGCGAAACAACCATTTTGCGATGGGAAAGTGGCGATGTGGGGTGGTTCGTACGCGGGTTTCGATCAATGGGCAACGGCGAAAGAATTTCCTCCGCACCTGGCGACCATCGTGCCCGCTGCCGCGGCGCATCCCGGCCTGGATTATCCTTCCTACAACAACATCGGCATGACTTATGACGTGCAATGGTTCACGCTCACCAGCGGACATACGGCGCAGGATAATTTGTTCGGCGATCAAAAATTCTGGCGCACAAAATTCTTGGACGCTTACAAGAAGCACCTCCCTTTCAAATCGCTTGATTCATTCGTCGGAAATCCATCGGCTAATTTCCAGCGCATACTCAAGCACCCGATGGCCGACGCTTACTATGATGCGATGCTGCCCACGCGTGAGCAGTTCCAAAAGATCGCGCTGCCAATTCTCACAATCACCGGTCAATACGATGGCGACGAACTGGGTGCGCTCACGCATTACCGCGATCATCTCGCAAACGCCTCGCCGGAAGCCCGCGCCAAACATTTTCTTGTCATCGGACCATGGGACCATGCCGGCACGCGCACGCCCACGGATGAGGTAGCCGGCGTAAAGTTTGGCCCCGGAGCAATCGTGGATTTAAACGATCTCCACCGTCAGTGGTACGAGTGGACCATGAAAGCCGGACCCAAACCGGAGTTCCTCAAAAATCAGGTCGCGTATTATTTGCTGGCGGCCGGCAACTCCGGCGCGAATGGCGAGTGGAAATACGCCGACAACTTTGAGACGCTGACTGCAAATCCAAAAGCGTTTTACCTGGATTCTAAGGACGGCGACGCAAACGGCGTCTTCCGCTCGGGCGCGCTAAACGACAAACAACACGGCAAGGGCGCAGATGCTTTTGTTTACGATCCGATGGATGTACGGCGCGGCGAAGATGTCGAGGGAATCGATCCAAAAGAAAAAACCGCCGCGATCGATCAGACCTTCGCATTGAGTATCGGCAAAGATGGATTGGTTTATCACACAGATCCGCTACCGAACGAAACTCCGCTGGTCGGGTGCCCGGCGCTAAGTCTGTGGCTATCCATCGATACGCCCGATCTCGATCTCGAGTGTGACCTGTACGAAATCCAGCCGGATGGCACGAGTATCGCGTTGTGGACCGATCTGCGCAGGTTGCGTTACCGCGAATCCTTGCATGAAGCGAATCTGGTGAAGCCCGGCGAAATCGTGCGTTGCGATTTTAATCCGGGCTTATTCGTAGCGCGCCATTTGATGAAAGGCAGCCGTCTGCGCCTGGTGATTACTGCAGTGAACTCAATCTCGTGGCAAAAGAATTATTGCTCGGGCGGAATCGTGGCCGAAGAAACAGCGAAGGACAC
>DASXYB010000266.1:0-4138 GCA_036502745.1 Candidatus Udaeobacter sp. | reverse complement strand
CAACCATTGCGGGTTCGCGTCACAGTCTGGTGAGCGATCTAGCTGAACTCGTCAAGGCAAGACTCACGCTCCTTGTTTTGCTAACGACCGCAGTCGGATTTTATCTCGGAGCGGAACCGCCGATCAATTACAAGGCGCTCTTTCAAACCGTTTTTGGTACCGCCGCGGCGGCGGCAGGCGCAGCCGCATTGAATCAATGGTGGGAACGCCGAGCGGACGCGCTCATGAATCGCACAAAGACACGACCGATTCCGGCGGGCCGTATGGCGCCGTTTCAAGCACTAATACTCGGTGCCGCATTGTCTGTCTTTGGCGTCGTTTACCTGGCGATTGTTTGCAACGCGCTCAGCGCGCTGCTGACGGCAATCACTATCGCGATTTACATCTTTGCTTACACACCGCTGAAGCGCACCAGCACGGCTAACACCGCTGTAGGCGCGATTCCTGGTGCGATCCCGCCGATGATCGGCTGGGCAGCTGCGCGCGGAGACATTGGTCCGGCGGCATGGAGTCTTTTCGTAATCGTGTTTTTGTGGCAGATGCCGCACTTCTTCGCGATTGCGTGGATGTGCCGCGAAGATTATTCGCGCGCCGGATTCCGCATGATTTCGAGCGATGATCCCACCGGCGCACGGAGCGCCAGCCAGAGTGTGTTCTTCTGCATTATCCTCCTGGTGCTCGGCGGTCTGCCCGCATTTCTTGGAGTTGCCAGTTACGTCTATCAACCAATCGAGCTAGCGCTCGGTGGATTGTTTGTCGCAGTCGCGATGCGTTTTCTGCGACTTCGAACGGCGAGCGCTGCGCGGTTACTGTTTTTCGCATCCATAACGTACCTTCCGCTGTTACTGACGGCTTTAATTCTGACGAAATTATGAACACGACTTCTGCTGCGATAAATCGTGTGCCCTCGCGCAGCGGTATCGCTTGGAAAGTGACGCTGATCCTGATCCCAATTGTCACGTTAGGCATGCTGCTATGGTTGCGAAATCTCGAGGTATCAGCGCTGCGTCAGCGGACAGTTTCTTCTTACGGCACGGTGCCTGCTTTTCAGCTTACGAATCAAAACGGACAGCCATTTGGCTCGGGACAGTTGGCCGGTAAAATTTGGATCGCGGATTTTGTTTACACGACGTGTCCGGGGCCGTGCCCGATGATCAGCGGGCGGATGAGCGAATTGCAAAAGCCGCTGGAGAAAAGCGACGTGCATTTGGTTTCGTTCAGCGTCGATCCAGAAAAGGATACACCAGCGGTTTTGCGTGACTACGCGGCGAAATTACAAGCCGAGCCGGGACGGTGGGATTTTTTGACCGGACCAAAGTCCGCGATCTACAAACTTTCGCATGACGGCTTCAAACTTGCGGTCTCAGACACAAGCGATCAGCAGGGACTTCCTGTGCACAGCACGCGGATGATTCTGGTCGATCGACATGGTCAAATCCGGGGCTATTACGACGCGACGGAACCGGACGCGATAACGAACCTGGTTGCCGACACCAACCATTTGCTGCGCGAGCAACCTAAATAACGATTAACCGCCGCCGTTGAAACGGCTGTGGGCTCGCTGACTTTCGAATGATACCGGCTTAAAAGCCGTTGTTAAATCAGAAGTTTCGGAATTGAAACTAGCCGACCGGTTCCGGCCACGCGTTCGGCCCTTCGTCGCAAACGGTTCGGAGATAATCCCGATACTCGTTTTTTGGTAATCCATCGACGATCTTTTCGAGGTCGGACTGGCTGATGAAACCCATGCGCAGAGCGATTTCCTCCAGGCACGCGATCTTCAAGCCCTGGCGATGCTCGATAGTGGCGATGTAATTGCCGGCCTCGAGTAGCGTCGTTGTGGTTCCGGTATCAAGCCACGCCATGCCGCGGCTGAGCAATTTCACGTTCAACTGGTTTTGCTTTAGATACAGCAGGTTCAGATCGGTAATTTCCAGTTCGTTACGCGCTGATGGGCGCAATGTCCGACACAAATTAACGACTTGATCGTCGTAAACATAAAGACCGGGCACGGCGAAGGAGCTTTTCGGTCGGTTCGGCTTTTCTTCGAGACTCATGACTCTGCCGTTATTGTCGAATTCAACCACGCCATACCGCTCAGGGTCGCGGACTTGATAGCCGAAAATGTACGCGCCACGCTCGACGGCGAGCGCGTCCCGGTAGAAATCGAGTTTTCCGTAGAAAATGTTGTCGCCTAAAATCAGGGAGGCGCCGGAGTCGCCAACAAAATCCGCGCCGATCAGGAATGCCTGAGCGATTCCTTCCGGCTTCGCTTGCTCGGCGTATTCGATCCGAATTCCGAGCTGCGTGCCGTCCCCCAGATAATGTTGGAGCATTGGCAAATCTTTTGGCGTGGAAATGATCAGCACCTCGCGCAGACCGCCGAGCATCAGGGTCGCCAGCGGATAGCAAATCATCGGTTTGTCGTAAATCGGGAGCAGCTGTTTGCACACAATCTTGGTCAATGGATAAAGACGTGTCCCTGCACCGCCCGCGAGCAGAATGGCTTTTTTCATTTTTGATTTTTGATTTTCGATCTTCGGTCGCTGGCGCTCCACTGCAAAAGCAGTTCCGCCCATTGCTGCCAAAAACGCGAGCCTGTCGTCAAATCGATATGAGTTTTTTGAGTTATTCGCCCGAGCGATTTCCGCGGAATAGAACGGAAGGTTGTTTTGTCCAGGAAAAACGTGCCGCTGAGTTGCTCGAGTAATTTCCGGCTGCTCAGACGACCGCCCACACATTGGGACAACGCATTCTGGGTCCACTCGCGCGGTAACTCCGATCGCGGCTCAATCGTGGCGCTTACTGTTACACCGAGAAGCTTCTTTAGCATCATCGCGCAAACGAGCGCACGAGAAGTCGTCGCATGAATGTGTGATACGTTGTGTTCTTGAATGAATTTTCGCAGCACGAGCGCAAACCGCGCCTGCCGGAGGAAAATTGCGCCTGGCGCGCGGCTGCTTTGTTGTGCGCGATTTTCTTCCAACTGTTGCGCCAGCGCCGGGTTTATTCGCCATTCGGCTTCCAACACCATCGCATCAGGCAAAAATTCGAGTGATGGCGCGACCCGTTCCATCGCGCCATTGAGCGTCGCACTGGAATTCAATTCGCAGACGAACGGCAGAAGTGGCACGTTCCGGCGTTTCATTTCTTGGATCTCGCGTTCCAAGAGCGGCAATTCGGGATCGGGCCAGCGATCTATCAGATACGCGACTTCCGTAGCCGCTTCACTGGACAAAGCAGGACTCGATTTTGTCGTAACTGATGACGATCGCGAAACGCTTGTGTCGCCCGCAGCGCGCCGGCTACTACTTCTCTCGAGCAAGTGAACCAGCGGGGCGACGGTCTGTTCAATTCGGAAATGCTGGTGGATCCGCGCACGGCCGGCATGTCCAAAGCGCAATCGCAGGTCCGAGTCACGCAGCAACTGTTCAAGCGCTTGAGCAAGCGCAGCAGAATCGGCCGGCGGAGCTAACGTTCCGGTCTGGCCATCAACCACCAATTCGGGAATTCCGGCCAGACGAGTTGAAACGACCGGCCGCGCCGAAGCCATGGCTTCGAGAATCACAGTGGGAAAAACGTCAGTGGCTCCCTGCGCGTCGGTAGTTGAAGCCAACACGAAAATGTCGGCGGCCTGAAGTGTTTCCAAGACCCCGTGTTGTGATAGTGAGCCGAGCAAATTTACTCGTGACGCGAGATCCAGTTGCTCGATCTTCTCCTGAAGCGTTTCGCGCAATGGTCCGTCGCCAATGATGTCGCAAATAAAATCGATTCGGCGTCGCGCGAGTTCTGCACATGCATCAATGAGATTGTCGAAACCCTTAAATGGAACGAGACGCCCGACGCTGACGATGCGCGGCACGTCGTACGCCGCGACCACAGCCTGCTCGCCGCGGCGAGGGCGCGCCGCTTGGTCGCGGGGCGCCGGAAAACGTTCGAGATCGATTCCGTTGTAAACCCTGTGAATTTTCGCTGCAGAATCCGGACAACGCTGGCGCAGCAAGTCGCGGCTGTAATCGGTTTCGGCCGCGACGAATTCCGCTGCGGCGCAGATCTCGCGCAGCAAATCGTCGCTGCCGAGATCCTTCATAAAGTCCTGTCCGTGCGCCGTGACGCTGAACGGAATGCCTGAAATTTC
>DASXYB010000265.1:0-1506 GCA_036502745.1 Candidatus Udaeobacter sp. | reverse complement strand
CGCGCGCGGAAATTTTGTGCAGCATCTGCTTGATGCATTGAAAACCGCGCCCGGCGTTGAAAATGTCGCGACGACCGACGCAGTGCCGATGAGCGGCAATTATTCGCAAACTCCGTACGCTCGAGTGGACGGAAATCCGTTGCCAGTTGTTCAACGCCCGCTCGGTTTAACGCGCAGTGTTTCGCCGGGATATTTTCGCGTCCTGAACATTCCGCTTCTGGCGGGCCGCGACTTCAACGAGCACGACAAATCCGATTCGCCCCTGGTTGTCATTTTAAGTAACTCGACGGCAAAGAAATTATTCCCGAACCAGGACCCGCTGGGCCGACAAATTTTCTTCGGCGTCGACAACGGCACCGGTCTTCCGGCTGAAGTCGTCGGCGTCGTTGGCGATGTGCGGTCCCGCCAGCTTGCGAAACCGAACGATGTTGAATTTTACCGGCCGTGGCCGCAACGCAGTTTCT
Organism: Candidatus Udaeobacter sp.; assembly: GCA_036502745.1. Classification (GTDB taxonomy): domain Bacteria; phylum Verrucomicrobiota; class Verrucomicrobiia; order Chthoniobacterales; family UBA10450; genus Udaeobacter. Next base: position 1,042 of record DASXYB010000265.1, on the reverse strand, counting down.
CATTTTTCAATGTCCTCGTACGCACTTCGATGAAACCGGATGCTGCGCAGACGATCGTTCGCGGCGCGCTCGACAAGATCGACAAGGAAATGCCAATTCTGCAACCAAACACGCTCGATACAATCGTTAGGCAGTCGCTCGGTCAACAACGGTTGACGATGGGATTGCTCGGCGCGTTTGCCGGTGTTGCGTTGTTGCTCGCGATCGTCGGAATTTACGGCGCGGTCGCTTACACGATCGAACAACGAACGTCCGAGATCGGAGTGCGCATGGCGCTCGGCGCGCAGGTCACAGATGTTTTGCGACTCGTGGTGAAACAAGGGATGAATCCGGTTTTGCTCGGATTGGTAATCGGCCTTGCCGCCACGTTTGGGGCGGGTCATCTCATCGCGGCTCAGCTTTACCAAATCTCGCCGCACAATCCGCTTTTGATTGCCGTTACCGCCGCAGCTCTTGGTATCGCCGCTCTGCTTGCCTGTCTGATCCCAGCCCGCCGCGCCACACGGGTCGATCCGATAGTCGCGCTACGCGCAGAATAATATGAGCGATCTTAAGTTTGCTCTTCGCCAACTCCGCCAATCGCCCGGGTTCACGCTGGTTGCGGTCCTGACGCTCGCGCTCGGGATCGGTGCGAACACCGCGATCTTCAGCATCGTCAACGCGGTTCTGCTGCGGCCGCTTCCTTATCCAGACGCGGACCGAATCATGGTCCTCAATGAATCGTCTGGGCCGGGACAGGATTATTCGGTCGCGCTCCCGGATTATTTCGATTGGCAAAAGGACAACACCGTTTTTGAACATCTCGCCGCGAGTCATAAGGAATCGCGCAATCTCAGCGGAATTCCGGGACGCGACCCGGAGCGCGTTTCGTGCGCTTCGGTCACGCGAAACTTTTTCAAGATCATCGGACTGCCGCCGCAGATCGGGCGGACGTTCGGCGAAGACGAAGACAAAGTCGGCGCGCCGCCGGTTGTGATCATTAGCGACCGGCTTTGGCAGCGTGCGTTCAATCGCGATCCAAAAATTCTGGGACAAGCAATCA
>DASXYB010000264.1:0-3470 GCA_036502745.1 Candidatus Udaeobacter sp. | reverse complement strand
TTCGCGATCGACGATTTTACGGCCAGGTTGTGGCTCACTCATCTGATCGCAAACAGCCACGCGCCGTCCGGCTTCAATTATCCTCCGAATGTATCCCTGCGCCGCATGGTACGGCACACCGCACATCGGCACGCCGTTGCGCTTGGTCAGCGCCACATTCAACAGAGCCGAGGCCTCCTTCGCGTCATCGAAAAACATCTCGTAGAAATCTCCAAGCCGAAACAGCAGGAACGTGTCGGGAGGAATGCTTTTCCGCAGCCGCTGGTACTGCTGCATCATCGGAGTCAGCGCGTCCTGCATAATGAAGTTTAACTTGCCACCGCACTTGAATCTCAAGCGATCAGCGGCCTGTGAGTTTTATAGAAAATAGAATCAAATACAATCGCCAATGCGTTGCAGAGATTCTTGGAAAGCGATCTGGTGAATGAGTGAATAATTTACACGAAATCAACGTCAAAAGAGCTGTTTGGGGCAGATTTGACGGGCAGGTCTGGGCCGAGTACTCTCCCGCTCACCGACTTACCAGTATTTTCCAAAGCGAGGAGAGTGATTATTGATGCCAGAAGTAATTGTGCGCAAAGGTGAACCTGTCGATCGCGCATTGAAACGGTTGAAAAACAAGCTGGACTCCGAGGGCATTCTCGAGGAAGTCCGCCGTTTGCGCGCCTTTGAAACGCCGTCGCAAAAGCATCGCCGCAAGGCGAGAGCCAACGCCAAGCGCGCCCGAATGAAATTCCGATTCAGTTCCTAAGACAGTTACAAAAGTTACAACGAGCGGAGTGGGAACTCGTTGTAACGATGTAGCTGTTTTAATCGTTCAACGACCAAACAGCTCCTTGATCACCTGCAGCAAGCCGTCAATATCGTGGCGGCGCGCTTCAATATCGACGTTGAGTCCGTGATCACGCAGTGTCTTTGATGTGATCGGGCCAATGCTGGCGATCCGCATTTCTTTCGGCCAAGGCAGGCCGAGCGCCAGAAAGTTTTCCACTGTTGAGGAACTGGTAAACGTGATGAGGTCCGCGCCACCCTGAGCAAGTTGCCGCTGCGCGCCGCGTGTGTCGCGTGTCTCAGGTAGCGTCCTATATGCCAACCCTTCGTCCACGATTGCTCCTGAGGCCGAGAGTTCTTTGGACAAAACGTCGCGCGCCTTCTCTGCGCGAACCAGAAGGATTCGCTCGTTTTCTACGCTTCCCTGTTTCTTGAATTCGCGCACGACCGCTTCGGCAACAAATTCTTCCGGCTGAAGATCGACGTGCAGGTGAAACTCTTTCACGCGTTGCGCCGTGGCGGGCCCGATCGCCGCGATGCGCACTCCGCCAATTTCACGGACGTCATCGTAAAGCTTGAAGAAAATCTCGAAGAACGCTTCGACACCATTCGCGCTTGTAAACACGATCCAATCGTACCCGTGCGCGTCTTGCACGAGCTCCGCGAACTCGCGCAAGTTCGTCGGCGGCTCGATCCGGATTGTGGGCAGTTCAATGACGTGTGCGCCGAGGCCTCGCAGTTTGTTGCTTAACGCACTCGCCTGCTTTCGTGTTCTGGTAACGACAATCTTTTTTCCCAGAAGCGGACGCTTCTCGTACCAGTTCAGGGTGTCCCGCAACGATACGACGTCGCCAAACACTGCCACTGCCGGCGCTTCAAAATTCTTCGACGCAACTTTTTGGGCAATATCCGACAGCGTCCCTGTGAGCGTTTCCTGTTGGCCTGTCGTGGCGCAACGAACCAGTGCCACCGGCAGATCGCTGCGCACGCCGTGCTTCAACATTTCAGTTGTGACGTCTGCCAGCCGTTCCACGCCCATAAGCATCACTTGTGTACCGCCGAGTTTCGTCAGTGCCGCGTAATCGATTTCGCTTTTCGCTTTGGTTGGATCTTCGTGGCCGGTGAAAAATGTCACGTGCGAGTTATGCGCACGATGCGTCACTGGGATGCCTGCGTACGCTGGTCCGGCAATGGCCGATGTGATGCCAGGCACAATTTCAAATGGAATTCCCGCAGCGGCGAGTTCCTGCGCTTCTTCTGCGCCTCGGCCAAACACGAATGGATCGCCGCCTTTTAACCGAACGACCTGCTTTCCTTCGCGTGCTTTCTCGATCAACAGTAACGTGATTTCCTGCTGCGTCCGGCTTTCGCCGGGTTGTTTCCCGGCATAAGTGATCTCTGTATCATCCCGAGCCCAGCTGAGCATGTCGGGATTTGCGAGATGATCGTACACGATCACATCCGCAGTCTCGATGCACTCCTTTGCCCTCAATGTGACGAGACCGAGATCACCCGGCCCGGCACCCACCAGAAAAACTTTTCCATTTTTGCTTCCACTCTTCCTCATGGTCTCAGTCTCGCCCGATTCTCCGCAACAATTCTGCTGCTAATTCGTTGCCTTCGCCAGGTTCGCCACAGACTTCAGCTTGTCGCGGCGTCGGCGATTGATCTTCGAACACTTGCGCGCGCAGTTTCATCGTTCGGTTGCTGATGGCCGCGTGCACGCCGACCGGAAAATTGCAATCCCCGTGGAGTCGGCTGAGAAATTCTCGCTCTGCACGCAGACAAAGCAACGTGTTGAGATCGTTTACCCACTCGAGGAACGCTTTCGTGTTTTGATCATCAGCACGAATCTGGAGAGCAATAATTCCCTGACCACCCGCTGGAACAAAAATTTCCGGCGGAAGAGTGTGAAGAAAGAATTGCCCGCCGTCGAAGGAGATTTCGGTTTGGCTTGGCGAAAAGCCTAGGCGATCCAATCCCGCGCGAGCTAACACGATGCCATCCCATTCATTCTCGCCGAGCTTACGCAACCGCGTCGGTACATTGCCGCGAAGATCAACGACCTTGAAGTCTGCGCGTTTCCAACGCAGTTGACGTTGCCTTCGGACGCTTCCAGTGGCCACTGTTGCGCCATTGGGAAGAGAATCGAGACCACCGGAGTGTTTGGAAATAAGCACGTCATTGATTGGCGCCCGAGGAAGGACTGCCGCGATTTGTGCTCCCCGCTGGGGATGGCTCGGCAGGTCTTTCGCGCTGTGGACCGCGACATCCACATCGCAGGCCAGAAGCGCTCGCTCGATTTCCGCCGTGAACAATCCTTTCCGACCAGCAGCGAAGTCGACAACTTTGGCGTCGTCGCCGCGCGTGATGATAATTTTAGTTTCGATCGCGACGTTCGAATGCGCACTGCGAATTGCCTTTTCAACCAACAGAGTTTGTGCGCGCGCAAGCTCGCTGCCACGTGTTCCGAGGGTGATCTTGGCAAGCATCGCAGGAATGTAATGCGCGATGCTTCGCAGGGGAAGCTGTCAGCGTGTTCCTACAGCTCCGAAGCGCGGAGCGGATTTTCGCCGAGTGAGGAATGCTCCGGCGCCTGCGAGACACGATTCAATCCTCGTGATACCGAATTGACAAACTCAGTGACATGATCGGCAATGATCGCTTCAGCCGCAGCGACCTGCTGCCGCCGGAGTTCG
>DASXYB010000263.1:0-5672 GCA_036502745.1 Candidatus Udaeobacter sp. | reverse complement strand
TGCGGTGCTGGTAATGCAAAATGGCCGCACAATTTCCGAGCATTACGCAAACAATGGATCTGCAAACAAACGATGGCCGATCTTTAGCGGGACAAAAAGTTTTTGGGGAATCGCAGCACTCGCCGCTGTGCAAGAGGGGCTCTTTAGACTCGACGATCCGGTGTCGGATACGATCACCGAGTGGAAGAGCGATCCGCGGAAATCACAGATCACGATTCGGCAGTTGCTTAGCCAAACCGACGGTATTGAAGGCGCGTCACATCTGCAGCGGCCTTCGATTCCCGATCGGAACGCGATGGCGATCGGACTGCGAAACGTGGCTGAACCCGGTTCCGCTTTTATCTACGGCCCAAGTCATCTCCAGATTTTTTCCGAACTGCTGCGTCGAAAACTGAGAGGACGCAACGTTATCGGCTACTTCGAAGCGCACGTGTCGAACCGGCTTGGACTGCACGGTCTCCAATACAAAAAAGACGCGCGCGCCAATCCGCTTCCTGCGACTGGTTTTGAATTAACCGCACGCGAATGGGCGCGACTCGGCGAGCTTGTACTTGGAAACGGCAATTACCATCGTCGCCAAATTGTCCCCTCGAACATGTTGCGAGAAGCGTTTGTTGGTTCCCAGGTAAATCCGTCGTACGGACTCACATTCTGGTTGAACCAGCAAGCTCCGAACGTACACGAGGCCGATATGGAACGAATGCTCGATTTGCCGTGGCAAAACGCACAATGGTCCGGCGTTTGCATCTGCAAGGATGCGCCTGCGGACATGCTGGTGGCGCTTGGATCCCATTACCAGCGCCTGTTCATCATTCCGTCGTTGAAACTAGTTATTGTCCGCCAAGGATCTGGTGGAAACTTTTCGGACGCGCAGTTTTTGCGGCTGGTGCTCGGCCGAGTGGAATGAACAGGCAGGTTTGACTTGCTCGTTAGTCTGGCAAACGATCACAGCGTCATGAGAGATCGTGCGCAGGATGAGCAGGCGCTAATGAGAATTCAGCACGAATTGGCGGAAGCGCGCATCAAAGGTGATAGTTCATACAGGCGCCGTATTGAGGCGGACGATTGCACGGTCGTTTGGCCAGACGGCAGGATCATGAATAAACGAGGCGATCTGGAAAGCATGACCGGCGACATCGTTTTCTCCGAGTTCAAGATTCACAATCTTCAGGTTCGCCTGTATGGCGAGACTGCAATCGTCATAAGGGAGGGCATCATCAAAGCGGATGAAGCCCAAGCAAGTTCTTCTCAGCGGGAAGTTCGTGTGGACCGCACACATTTTGTGAATCCGGCCGATCAATGGAAGGTCATTGCTTCCCAAATCACTCCGGTCTTGGAAAATGATCACTCACAGTTAACCATAATATCATGAACAAATTCGCGCTCGGTTGCGGCGGTCTTATCGCCATTCTCCTTGTCGTCGTCGTAATTGCTGCCATTGCGATTGGAGGCAGCTACAATCGTCTCGTTCGCTTGCAACAAGCTGTCGATCAAAGCTGGGCGCAGGTGCAAAATGTCTATCAGCGTCGCGCTGATTTAATTCCTAATCTCGTGAACACAGTCTCGGGTGCGGCCAATTTCGAGAAGTCAACGCTTGTCGAAGTGACGAATGCCCGCGCCAGTGTCGGTCGTGTCCAAATGCAACTCGACCCGAACAAGGCGCCGACCGACGCCGCACAATTGCAGCAGTTTCAAGCCGCACAGGGGCAGTTGAGCACCGCGCTGTCGCGTTTGCTCCTGGTCTCCGAGCGCTATCCGGAATTAAAAGCGAACCAGAACTTTCTGAGTCTACAGGCGCAATTGGAAGGAACCGAGAATCGAATCTCCGTCGAGCGCGGGAACTTCAATAAGACAGTGCAGGATTACAATGTGGCGGTGCGCAGTTTCCCGACAAATTTGATCGCTGGCATGCTCGGTTTTCCGCCGAAACCGTTCTTCACTGCGCAACCGGACGCGGAAAAACCGCCGCAGGTACAATTCAATTTTAACTCGCCCGCTCCAGCCGCGCCCGCAGCGACAGCCGGTCCATAAAGTGAAGTTGATCTTTAGTGGATCGGCTTCTCCGAACCAGTCGCGGCGAAACCGGCTAACTTTGCCGTCGCGTTCGAAGAACGCGATCCACATTTTTCTGGCGGCGCTCACGCTGACACTTTTCGCGACCGGTGCAAACGCCGCGGAAGTAATTCCACCCACACCTGCAGCGTACTTCAATGATTACGCCCACGTTGTTTCGAAAGAAGCCGCATCTCGCCTCAACGAGCAGCTTGCTCAATTCGAACGAGAAACTTCCGACCAGGTGGTTGTCGCGGTTTTTCCCAAAATGCAGAGCGACTCGGATATCGCCGACTACACACAGCGCGTGGCACAGGCGTGGGGTGTGGGCCAAAAGGAGCGGCGCAACGGTGTGGTTCTCTTTGTATTCGTCCAGGACCGCAAGATGTTTATCCAGGTCGGCTACGGCCTGGAAGGCGCGCTGCCGGACGCCACGGCATTCGACATCACCGAGCGTCACATCAAACCACTATTTCGCAGTGGCAATTATGAGGCTGGATTAGCGACAGGAATCGATCTGATCTGCAAGGCAATCCGCGGCGAGTACAAAGGATCAGAAAGAACAGTAACGGAACGCAAGGGTGGTGGCGGCGTTTTTAGTCTGTTGCCCTTCATCATCTTTGTCATTGTGCTGATCATTATTTCGCGGCTATCCCGAAAACTGGGCGGTTACGGCTATTCATCGCGAAGAGGTGGGCCTGTGTTCATCCCGAGCGGCGGAGGCTGGTCGTCCGGTGGCGGCAGCGGGGGCGGAGGATTCAGCGGGTTCGGCGGTGGCGGCGGGAGTTTCGGCGGAGGCGGCGCGGGCTCAAGCTGGTGACCAAATGCGAACGCGAGAATTTCTGAGCAAACTCGAGCACGACCGAATAATGCAGGCGATTCACAAAGCTGAATCGAAAACTTCCGGTGAGATTCGCGTTTTGATCCAGCGCGGCAAACTGAAGAGTGATCCCCTCGACACTGCGCAGAGGAAGTTCCATCGGCTCGGTATGCACAAGACGCGCGAGCGCAATGCGGTGCTCATTTTTGTTGCGCCGCGTGTTCATAAGTTCGCGGTTGTCGGGGACACCGCGATTCACGAAAAATGCGGGGATGAATTCTGGCAACGGGTTGTCGAAAGAATGCGGACGCATTTTCAAAATGAGAAGTTTAGTGATGCATTAGTCGAAGCGGTCAACGACATCGGGACCGTGCTGGCCAGCCATTTTCCGAAGATGTCGAAAGACACGAATGAACTGCCGGACGACATCATCGAGAGTTAACCCTTCCATTAACACCTGTCTTCAGGCAGGTGATAGCCCATGTCGTTCGCATTAGCCGTTTTAACGGCTTTGTATTTGCGAGATTTGAATAAAGCCGTTGGAAACGGCTTTCAGACAAACGCGAGGCAGAAGCACCGGTCTAAAGACCGGTGTTAATGAACCTGGATGTTGAAATACTGGAAAGCCAAACGGCTGCTTGCAAAATGCCGGATCGAAGCTTTATTCAGACTCCGCCGCGAGTTTTTGAAGTTACGCCGTTGGTCCCTGGGTCTCCGTCGCTGGACGTGAGATCGCGCTCGCCAGGGGGAACCCGGCGATAGAAGGAATTTCGATTTAAGATCTCCGAATTTCGATTGTCCGCTCTTCGCCGGCGTTCAATCGCAAATCGCAAATCGACATTCGAAAATTAAAAGATGCCTATCCGTTACGGTCGTTTTGAAATGCCGAAGACTCTCAGTAAAGACGAGAGCACGGCTACAGATACCTATGCAAAGTTCATCGCCGAGCCGTTTGAAGCCGGCTACGGTCACACTGTTGGGAACTCCCTTCGGCGTGTGCTGCTTTCCTCACTTGAAGGAGCAGCCATCACCGCGGTAAAAATCGCCGGTGCGCAGCACGAGTTCGCCACGTTACCCGGCGTGGTTGAGGACTTAACCGACATCGTCCTCAATCTCAAAAAAGTGAAATTCAAACTGGACGGTCAGGACCACGAGCCCAAGAAACTGTCGCTCATCGTAAACAAAGAAGGCGAGGTCACTGCCGGCGACATTCAGACGATTCAAGGCTTTGAGGTCCTAAATCCGAAACAACTGATCTGCACCCTTGATCGAAAACACAAATTCGACGCGGAACTCGAGGTGCGCGTCGGCCGTGGATTTGCCACCGGCGAGGAAAACAAGCGCGCGGATCAGCCGATCGGCCTCATTCCCATTGATTCGATTTTTTCGCCGGTTACGCGAGTGAAGTATGCAGTGGAAAATACTCGGGTTGGGCAACGCACCGATTACGACAAACTCATTCTCGAAATGTGGACCGACGGCCGCCTGACACCAGATGACGCGTTGCTCCAGGCTTCTGCGATTCTGCGGCATCACCTTGACGTCTTTGTCCATTACAACGAGGAAGTGATCGAATTCGATCAGACGCCTGCTGGCGTGAGCGAAGAAAATATCAAGCTGAAGAAGCTCCTTAACATGAGTGTGAACGAGATCGAGCTGAGCGTGCGTGCAGCGAATTGCTTGAACAATGCGAACATTACGACGGTTGGGCAGCTTGCCCAGAAAAGTGAGGCCGAAATGCTGAAGTATCGCAACTTCGGCAAAAAATCGCTCAATGAGATCAAGGATAAACTGCAACACCTTGGGTTGGGTTTGGGCCAGAAGTTCGAGCCGGGGTTAATCGATTTACCGATCAGTACTGATGGCGCCGCGCCAGTAGCCGCACCTGCCGCTGGCGAAGAGTAAACGTCTGTGCGAAGATCGCGTTTCGTCGCGTATGAGACATCAAAAAAAGACGGTGAAGCTGGGGCGCACCGCCGACCACCGCCGGGCCTTACTGGCCAATCAGGTCTGTGCGTTAATCGAACATCAACGAATCAAAACGACTTTGGCCAAGGCCAAAGCCGTTCGTCCTCTCGCTGAACGGATGGTTACACTCGGTAAGAACGGATCGATCCACGCCCGTCGCCGGGCATTGGCGGTATTACGCCAGAAAGATATCGTTAAAAAACTATTCGACGACATTGCGCAACGTTCCGCCGAACGGAACGGTGGTTACACCCGCATCGTCAAACTCGGCGCGCGAAAGAGCGATTCTGCGCGCATGGCGTTTATTGAATGGGTGGACGCAGAGTATGTCGCCGAGGAAAAACCGAAGAAGGAAAAGAAGGCGAAACGGAAAGAGCCAGAGGCAGAATCGGAGCAAATCACGGCCGAGGCAGAGCATCCCACGCAAGAAGAGCCAAAGGCCGAAGCTTCCACTCCCACAGAAGAGGAAGCCACCGCGTCACCGCCCGAAGAAACGAAGCCGAAAAAGCGGCGTTGGTTCGGACGGAAGTCAGACGACAGCTAAGACTCGCTGTCGCGGCGTTTGTGCAGTTCCAGTCGGTCAGACTGTTGTCTTCCGCACGGCCTAAGCCTCTCTCTGCAGACTTTGTTCAGGGTCATGATTGAGGAGCTCCACCAGAATCTGCAAACGTTCGTTGCCGGTCAGTTTTTCGTAAAAATCACAGTCCGCTTTCTCAGCCTCAGAAAAGCTGCGAAATTTGCTCGCTGTTTTCTTCACGCTGCAACTATAAGCTTGGCGTGATCGCTTCCGATCAAATTTAATCGCAGACTGGATGAATCCGGATCCATATTT
>DASXYB010000262.1:0-9388 GCA_036502745.1 Candidatus Udaeobacter sp. | reverse complement strand
GGACAAGTTGTTAGGCAAAACCGCGCAGGAACTCGGGCTTCATGGTTGTTTCGATGCGGACGATGATGAACCGCTTACCTTGAGTTTTCCGGGCGGTTCGGGCCGTTGGGGCATTCGTCGGAGTACATTTCGCGAACAAGGATTACCGCACGAATTGCTCGTGTTGACGGATCTGAGTCGCACGCTGCGCGAAGAAGAACGCCGTGCATGGCAGCGGCTCGTGCGCGTGCTCGGCCATGAGATGAACAACTCGTTGGCGCCGATCAAATCGCTTGCTGCCAGTTTGGAATCGCTGCTGCGGCGCGAGTCTCTGCCAATAGACTGGAAAGAAGATGCAAAATCCGGATTAAACTCCATCGCTTCGCGCGCCGATTCGCTGAGCCGCTTCCTGCAGGCTTACACTCGGCTGACAAAGCTTCCGCCGCCTCAAAAGCAAGACATCGGTCTTGCGCCGCTGATACAGCGTGTCGTGGATTTGGAACCCCGACTCGCGGTTCGAGTCCAGCCGGGTCCGAAAGCGACTATTCGCGTGGACGCGGCGCAGATTGAACAGTTACTGATAAACTTGGTGCACAACGCTGTTGATGCCGCGCTTGAAACACGTGGCAACGTCACGCTTGGCTGGCGTGAGAAAGGAAATTGCGTTGAGATCCTTGTCGAAGATGAAGGTCCCGGCATCATGAACCCCGCGAATCTCTTCGTACCGTTCTTTACTACGAAGCCGGAGGGTTCGGGAATTGGTCTTCCGTTAAGCCGTCAAATTGCCGAAGCGCACGACGGTACTTTGGTGCTCATGAATCGAGAGGATCGACAGGGCGTGCTAGCTTTGTTGCGCCTGCCGCGCAGTTAAATAACGGATGCGTTTCGCTTGCGGCTGTTGACGGCGCACGCCGGAGGCTCGCGCTACATTTTTCCCAAAGTTGGGACGATGCAGTCCCGGAAGCGGATAACTCAAAAGGCCGCACCGACAAGACTAAAAGTTTTAACTGCTGAACATCAGCACCTTATGACTTCGTTTTTTGGGTTGGCATGGCCATTGCATTAGACCGGGGAAGTTACAGGAAAAATGTTGAATCCAATGACTATGCTTAACACCTCTAACTATAGGAGCTGAAAAAAATGAAATCATTGCCAAATACCAAACCGAAGGGGCGCAAGTTTCCGCTCGTCGATTACCATTATCAGGCGCCGATGCTCAATGGTTCGAGCGCGCAATGCCTTCAGACATCGAAATCATTGCGCGACATCACTCGCGATTACTTCGACGCTGAAGCCAACCGCGAATTCCTCAGCGAAGCGGCGGTGTTCACGGCGCTCATTGCCATGGCAATCATGCCGATTGTAACGGGAATATCCGCGATGCTCCAACTCCTTAACACTCTTTCTCCGTTCTGATCCAAACGAAACCCGTGATTCCAGACCGAAAACCTACAGACCAAACCATTGTGCGTCCGGCCGGCTTTGCGCCGAATCTTTCAAAGATGGATGTGCCGCGCACAGGCGTCGCCGCTAAAAAACGCAAGCGCCGCATCATGATCATCGCCGCGTCCGTATTGGGTTTGATTCTCGTTACGGTCGCAATTTCGCGTTTGAAACCAGCCGTGCCGAGCATCGATCGGTCGACTGTTTGGGTCGACACCGTTAAACGCGGTCCAATGGTGCGACAGGTGCGCGGCCTCGGCACTCTCATACCGGAAGACATTCGCTGGATTCCGGCGAACACCGAAGGGCGAGTGGAAAAAATAAATATCTGGCCCGGGACACACGTGGACGCGGACTCGGTGATTTTGGAAATGAGCAGTCCCGAGTTGGAACAATCCGCTCACGATGCCGAATCCAAAGCCACTGCTGCGGAAGCCGAGCTGACCACCTTGCGCGCGACACTGCAACGCGAGCTGCTCGATCAAGAAGCAACCACTGCGAAAGTTAAATCAGATTACGAGCAGGCGAAGATGGAGCGCGAGACTAACGACCAGTTGGCGAAAAATGGCTTGGTCGCCGTGCTGCAATACAAGACGTCAAAGGTAAAAGAGGCCGAGCTGGCGAACCGCCACGAGATCGAACAAAAGCGGCTGCAGTTTGCGCACGAATCCATCGATCCACAGGTAGCGTCGAAGCAAGCCGCGGTCGATCAGGCCAAACAACTCGCCAAGTTGAAGGCTGACCAGGTGGAAGCGTTGCATGTGCGCGCCGGCATGTCGGGCGTCCTGCAACAATTGCCCGTGCAAATCGGACAGCGGATGAAGGTCGGCGACAATCTCGCGCGTGTTGCGGACCCGACGAAGCTGAAGGCGCAGGTCAAGATTGCTGAGACCCAGGCCAAGGACATTCAGATTGGTCAGAAAGCCGTGATCGACACTCGAAACGGCGTCGCGAATGGCCATGTCACGCGCGTCGATCCGGCAGTGGAACAGGGGACTGTAAATGTCGAAGTAGCTTTTGATCAAGCACTGCCTAAAGGCGCCCGCCCCGATCTCAGCGTTGACGGAACAATCGAGCTCGAACACCTCGATGACGTTATTTACGTGGGGCGTCCGGCGTTCGGCCAGGAAAGCAATACCGTCGGAATGTTCAAAATCGTCAGCGGCACTTCGGAAGCTGTGCGTACTCCGGTGAAGTTGGGCAAAAGCTCAGTGAACACCATTCAAATTGTAGATGGTCTGCAACCAGGGGATCAGGTGATCCTTTCTGACACTAGTGCGTGGGACTCACACGATAGAATTCGACTGAATTAAGCGCTGATTTCTGAATCTGATTTCCTGATTTGAAACATCAAAGCAATAAACAACATGAAATCGACTGAACTAACTGCAGAGGAATCAACCACCGAGTTTGATGGAAACGGCTACACTCCGTTGATCCGGCTCGCTAGTGTAACCAAAGTGTTTCTCACTGACGAAGTAGAGACGCACGCGCTTTCGGGAATTCATCTCGACATCCGCGAAGGCGAATATTGTTCCATTGCGGGACCATCAGGTTGCGGCAAGACGACGCTGCTTTCGATTCTCGGTCTGCTGGATACTCCTTCCGACGGCAGTTACGCGCTGAAAGGTCATGAGGTTGCGAACCTTTCGTTCGCGGAGCGCGCGCGCGTCCGCAATCGCGAAATCGGTTTCATCTTTCAAAGTTTCAATCTGATCGGCGACCTCACGGTTTTTGAGAACGTCGAATTACCGCTTACGTATCGCGGCACTGGTGCGAGTGACCGCAAAGCACTCGTCACCGAATCGCTGGAGCGCGTGGGCATGGCCCATCGTGCAAAACACCTGCCGAGTCAGCTCTCCGGCGGACAACAGCAGCGCGTTGCGGTTGCGCGCGCGCTAGCCGGCAGACCGGCGATCCTCCTTGCCGACGAGCCGACCGGTAACTTGGATTCGCATAACGGCGAAGCTGTCATGCATCTGCTGCGCGAACTGCATCAGGGCGGCGCGACGATTTGCATGGTTACGCACGACGAACGTTTCGCTCAGCATGCAGATCGCACCGTGCATTTGTTCGACGGTCGCGTCGTCGAAGATCGAATCGCCGCATAAGACTCAAACCCTCAAACGAAGCGAAAATGCAGATGTCTTTCCCGGATCTTCGCTTCGGGTTCCGAATGCTCCGGCGCATTCCCGGGTTTTCGGTTCTTGCATTTCTTTGCCTCACAGTCGGGATCGGCTCGAACGCAGACGTATTGAGTTGGATCGAGGGAATTCTGTTTGCTCCCTTCCCACTCGTCGCACACGCGGTGCCATCGGCATCAAGCCCGGCGCAAACGATAATGAACTAACAGCGACTCTTCTATGCTCAAAGACATTCGTTTCGCTTTTCGGCAGCTACTGAAACAACCGGGGTTTACAGCTATTGCCATTGTCACTGTGGCGCTCGCCATCGGCGCGAACACGGCAGTCCTCAGCCTGGTGAATGCGCTATTGATCCGTCCACTTCCTTACAAAGCGCCCAATCAGCTCGTCTTGTTATGGGAGCGTTTTCCACCGCAGGGGCTGGAGCGCATTCCGGTGTCAGCGCCGGAGTATCTCGATTATGAAAAACAGCTTACGACCGTCGAAAGAATCGGCGCCTTTAACTATGCGGCGTACAACCTAACGACTGGCGATGTTCCCGAACGAGTTGCCGGCGCGGTGGTATCGCCGAGCGTTTTCCCGTTACTCGGTGTGGATCCAATCAAAGGTCGCGTTTTCACCAAAGATGAAGGCGCGGAAGGCCGCGACGATGTCGTTGTTATCAGCGCCCGATTGTGGCATCGGCGGTTCAACTCTGATCCGACGATCGTCGGCAACAAAATTTCGCTCAACGGCCGAGCGTGCACCGTAGTTGGAATCATGCCGGAACAGTTCGATTTTCCGCTGCCACTGTTTAACGTTCAGGGAGCGCGTTTCGCCAGTCGCGCCGATATTTGGAAGCCGATCGTTTTTACTAAAGATGAATTGGCGGCGCGCTATTCGCGCAGCTACAGCGTGATCGCACGCCTGCGTGCGGGGGTTTCGGTAACGCAAGCTCAGGCTGAAATCGACACTGTCATAGCAAACTTCCGGAAAACGAATCCGAAGAATTATCCGGTAGCGACAACGGCGTTCGGGGCCAGGCTTTATCCGCTGCAGGAGCAGATCGTCGGACCAATGCGCACCGGCCTTTGGATTTTGGTTTGTGCGGTGGCCCTCGTTTTGCTTATCGCGTGTGCGAACCTCACCACAATGTTGCTTGCGCGTGCCGCCTCACGAGAGCGAGAGATGGCAATCCGCGTGGCGCTGGGCGCGGGCTTGAAGCGCATGTTGCGACAATTGCTCACCGAGAGCGTGGTATTGTCCATCCTAGGCGGAATCGCGGGAGTGTTGCTCGCAGTAGGGGCACTCGATCTGCTGCGCGTGATCGGCGCGCAAACCGTGCCGCGGCTTCGTGAAGTCGATCTCGATCTGAGTGTGCTCGCGATGACGTTTGTGGTTGCCGTTGCGACCGGAATTCTTTTCGGGCTTGTGCCTGCGCTCGTTAGCGCGAAGCCGGAATTGACCGAAGCGTTGAAGGAAGGCGGACGCGGCGCGACGGAAGGTCTCCATCGCAACAGGTTGCGCAATGGCCTCATCGTCGCCGAGACCGCTCTCGCTCTTGTCCTGCTTATCGGCGCCGGGTTGCTCGTCAAAAGTTTTGTGCAACTGCAGAATGTCTCTCCGGGATTCAATCCGCACAATGTTTTGACCGCGGAGATTTCCGTGCCGGTCGAAAAGTATCCGCAAGGTTTACCGGTTAGTAATTTTTACGCTGAAGCGGAGCGGCGGATCAAAAATATTCCCGGTGTCCAGTATTCCGCGTTCACGGTAATGCTGCCGTTGAGCGGCTCGAACACGGACAGCTCTTTTATCATCGAGGGGCAAGATCCAAAAGCGACTGGCGCGTTCCCAGATGAGGAGATTCGAGTCATCACGCCGGATTTTTTCCGTGTGCTGCAAACGCCGTTGTTGAAAGGGCGTTTCTTTCATGAGGCCGACACGGCCGATTCGACCCCGGTGGTGATCGTCAACCAGGCGTTCGCGAAAAAGTACTTTCCCGGTGGTGACGCGCTCGGGAAACGCATATCGAGAGACGACACAAATCCTAAGTGGACGACGATTGTCGGAGTGGTAGCAGACATAAAACACCGCGCCCTGGATACACAAGCGCAGCCAGAGTACTACCTCCCGCACAAGCAGGCGCCCGATCGTGACATGGTGCTGGCGGTGCGCGGTTCGCAAGACGCGCGCACACTCGCCCGAGCCATTCGGGAGGAATTGCGCAACATCGATCCCGATATCCCACTCGCGAATTTGCGCACGCTCGATGCCGTAGTGGCCGATTCGATCGCGCCTCGGCGTCTTTCGGTTGTCCTCCTCACTGCATTTTCCGGCATTGCGTTGCTGCTGGCATCGGTTGGCATGTACGGCGTCATTTCGTTTTTGGTTGTTCAGCGCACACACGAGATCGGCGTGCGCATGGCTCTCGGCGCGCAGCGTTCGGATGTTTTGAAAATGGTGATTGGACACGCGTCGAAGCTGTTCCTAATCGCCGCCGCGATCGGTTTACCTCTCGCGTTCGTTTCCAACTCAGCCCTGAGGACACTGCTTTATCAGGTGAGTCCGTTCGACATTTCGATCTTCCTTGTCGTCACCGTGGTACTCGCGAGTGTCGGTCTGCTCGCCAGTTATCTCCCGGCTCTTCGCGCGACAAAGTCAGATCCAATGATCGCGCTCGGGCACAATACTTGAGGCTTATGATTAAACTTCGTCGACTCGAACGCAGATACTCGTTAGGCAAGGAGAAGTTTTTCTATGTCCTGCGCGATATCAATCTGGATATCGCCGAAGGCGAATTTGTGTCGATCATGGGCCCGTCTGGCGCAGGTAAATCGACGCTGTTGCACATTCTCGGGATGCACGATCACGGGTGGGAGGGCGAATATTTTCTGAACGAAACGGCTGTTCATCATCTCAAGCCGAAAGAACGCGCCACACTCCGGAACGAGCAGGTCGGTTTTGTGTTTCAGCAGTACCATTTGCTCGACGATCTCACCGTTTACGAAAACCTGGAGATCCCACTGGCGTATCGTCGTTATAGCAAAAGCGAGCGCGCCGCCCTCGTGGCGGACACGCTCGACCGGTTTCAGATCGTTGGGAAGAAGGATTTATATCCGCGTCAGTTATCCGGCGGACAACAACAACTCGTAGGTGTAGCGCGGGCGATCATCGCTGAGCCCCAGCTTTTGCTCGCTGATGAGCCTACGGGAAACCTGCACTCCAGTCAGGGCGAAGAAATTATGGAGCTGTTTCGCAAGCTCAATGGTGAAGGCGTGACCATCGTGCAGGTGACGCACTCGGATAAAAACGCTTCGTATGGGAAACGCGTCATTCAGTTACGCGATGGGTGGGTCGTTAACGAATAACGGGAGAAATTTGCCATGATCTTAGATTCATTTCGCCAGGACGTTCGAGTCGGGCTGCGTGTTTTGTTCAAGGACAAAACATTTTGTTTTCTGGCCGTGCTCGTTCTTGGACTAGGTATCGGCGGCGCAGCCACTCAATTTGCTGTCGTCAATGGAGTCGTGTTGCGCGGGCTTTCTTTTCCGCATCCGGAGCAGTTGGTGACGATTGGATTGATCGATCCGAAAGCGTCCGATCAAAACAATAACTTCGGATTCGGTGTGATTCCGACAGCGCAGGATTGCGAAGATTTGAAAGCGACCCAGCAGTCGTGCTCCTTGATGGCGGGCTACCTCAGCGGGTCGACGATAAACGTCACGTACAAGAACAATCCGCAACGTTATACCGGTGGTTACGTCACCGAAGATTTTTTTAAGATCACTGGTGTGTCGCCAATTCTTGGACGCGACTTCACCGCGGCGGATAACAAACCGGGCGCCGAAAGGACCATCATTCTCGGTTACGAAATTTGGAAACGGGATTTCAACGGCGCTCCAAACGTGGTTGGACAAAACGTTCGAGTTAATAGCAAGCCTGCGACGATCATCGGCGTTATGCCGCAGAATTTTAAGTTCCCAAATTTCGAGGAACTCTGGATGCCGCTTTACAATCAATTTCCAGCGACACCGCGCGGCCAGTTAGTAATAGGTGCTAACAACGCTGCACCGGCGGTCATGGGTCGGCTCAAAGCGGGGGTTACTCTCGATCAGGCGAACGCAGAATTTATCAATGTGGCTCGGCAGTTGGCGCGGGAATATCCCAAAACGAACCAAAATTTCACGTCGGCGACGGTGCAGCCGCTCGCGAATTCGCTCATAGGCGTGCAATTCCGGCAGACCGTTTGGGCCATGTTGGCCGCGGTAATTCTCGTTTTGCTGATTGCGTGTGTGAACGTGATGAACATGCAGTTCGGCCGGGCTGCATTGCGAGCAAAAGAACTGGCGATTCGAGGCGCGCTAGGGGCGACACGTTGGCGGCTCGTTAGGCAGATGCTCACCGAAAGTTTGGTGGTCGCAGTATTTGGAGCAGTGGCTGGAGTTCTTTTGGCCTATTGGAGCGTCGACTTACTGACCCGGGCCATGGACGGTCTGCCATCTGGGGCCGGATTGCCGTATTGGGTTCGATTTACAATCGATGCGCCGGTGTTGGCATTCATCGTCGGGATAACATTCGTCACGACAATCATCTCCGGCTTAGTCCCGGCGCTGATCAGTGCGCACAGCAACGCAGCCGAGATGATGAAAGAAGGCGGCCGCGGCAATAGCAGTCGGCTGGTCAACGTGATCACACGGGTGCTCGTAATCGGGCAGATCGCGCTCACCGCGGCGCTTTTGATTGCGGCAACACTCGAGATCAGATCGATCAGAAACCAGCTTCAGCTCGATTACGGTTACGACGAGAATGCGATCTACACCGCGCGAATGGCATTGATGGAAGGCGCCTACACAGAAGATGGACGCCGTGAGTTCTTCACGCGCGCTGTTCGAGAATTGCGCGCCAATTCGCAGTTTGAATCGGCTGCCCTAACTGATCGCTTTCAGATGATTTTTGCCGGCGGCGGTCAGTATGAAGTTGACGGTCAAAATTATCTAACCGACCGCGATCGACCGCGCGGAAACTTCGAATCGGTATCGGACAATTATTTTTCGACGCTCGGGTTAAAGATTTTGGAAGGGCGCGATTTCACAATTGATGATGCCGACACAAAGCAGCCAGTCGCGATAGTGAACGCGAGTTTTGCGCGGAAGAATTGGGGCAATCAAAGCGCGCTCGGACATCAGGTCCGCATCTTCAATCCGGGTGAGCCGCAACCGTGGCGAACGATCGTTGGCGTTGTTCCCGACACTTTGATGCAGGGCCCGTTCAACCAGCAGGCGGATTCAGCCGGCTTCTACATGCCGATTTTGGGCGCATCCCCGGCCACTCAATTTTGCACGGTTCTCGTTCGGCCGCGTGCAGGTCAACGCGCGGAGACGCTCGGTCCCGCGCTGAAAAAAGCGATCACCCAGCTTGATTTGGACGTGCCGATTTATTTTCCTGGCACAGCCGCCCGATTGCATGACGAGGCTCTTTCCGGCAATCGCATCGTGGTGAGTCTGTTCGCGATTTTCGGTGGTATCGCCTTTGTTCTCTCCGCGGTGGGTCTCTACGGCGTGATGAGTTTTTCCGTGAGCCAGCGCACACAGGAGTTTGGAATCCGAATGGCGCTTGGAGCGGATGCGCGCCGCATTTTCCGAATGGTGATGACGCAAGGCGCCTGGCAGTTGGTTATCGGACTTGTGCTTGGCGGCGGGGCTGCCGCTTTGTTGCTGGGCGTCCTGGTTGCGGCTGCTTTGCGAAACATTCTCTTCAAGGTGAATGCGCTTGATCCGTCTATTTATTTGGCCGTCGCCGGTCTGCTGACAATCGTTGCCGCGCTTTCCTGTTTCATTCCCGCG
>DASXYB010000261.1:0-4441 GCA_036502745.1 Candidatus Udaeobacter sp. | reverse complement strand
TTATTGGGCCCTGGACGGGATGAGGATTGCGTCGCTCATGCCGTGCACAAACTTCTTATCGGCTGGAGCGATCGTAGCCAACGCACCGCGTAACTTCACACGATCGGTTTCGACGAAATAATACGGGCACAGACGCACGCGGCCTTTCATGACCTTCAGTTCGCCTGAATTCGGATCCCAGTAGCTGTGCTCGAACAAACGGCCTTTCTGAAAACGCTGCATGATTGTTGGTGACGATTCAAATGTCGCTAAAGCGTGTTCGATTCGCTTTTCCCAGTCGGCATGCGGCAGGTCGCTCCCGAGCGCCACGCCGCGGCTGCCCCAGCCGAGCGGGGAAAAGCCGCTGACTTTCAAGAGAAGATCGCGATCCTTCTGGCTGAATTTCGCTGCCTCGCGCCAGTCGTGAATTTCCAAGCGTGGAATGACTGCGTGCTGAGGCAGCGGAGTTGGATCGAGCAGCCACGAGTAGGGAATCACTTCCTGTAATTTGATGAAGTACTTGTCTCCCAATTCGCGCCGCCAAAATTCGCGCAACGGCTGAAGCCAGAACAGCGCGAACCACATTTTCTCTTCGAGATAAGGCTTGATCGGCGGAGTAATCGGAATCCGGCCTTCTGCGTTGGCTCGCAGCGCGTTTTCGATTTTGGGAATATTTGGCAGATCAAACAATTCGAAAAACCGGTACACTGCGCGTCCGTCGTGCGGTTCGTAATTTTCCGCTGGCATTACGCGCCAGGCAGAGACTTGAGGCTTGAGGTCGGAGGTTTGATTCAATCGCGCGGCGACCCACTCCATCTCTGGTCGATAGGTCGCCGATTCTTGCGAAATCACGATGTCCGCGCCGTTTGGCACAACAGCGCGAAATCCCTCCAGCATTCCGGTCGCGCCTCCGATGATGTTGGCATCGAAGGATGAATACGTCTGGTTTAGCCAACCTGTTAGGCCAATGCCTCCTGGGACCGAATCGATCTCAGCAATGATGTAGCCTTTCTCAGTTAGGATGAGGTCTGGCCGGATTACTCGCGGCAAATCGTCGCGGATTTCCTTCCGCCGTGAAAATTCAATCAGTTCTTTTGGTTTACCGGCGTCGAGGTAGCGCGCTACCCATTCGGGCTGCTTGCCTTTGACGCTGAGCTGATACAGCTGATTGCAAGCCCGCTGAAAAACAAACAGGCGATGCCCGAGTTGCTCCAGGTCTGCGAAAGATTTTCTGTCGATCGGAAATGCGTCTGGCGAGAGTAGCCAGTCTTTTTCGGCGAAAAGACCTTCTTTCGGGAATGCAGCGCGAATGGTCGTTAGTCGATCGGCCTGTTCCTGCACTTGCATGATGAAGCAACGTTCCAACGCTCAACGCTTAACGTCCAATGCCGAATACAGATGTTGAGCGTTCGGCGTTTTCTGCTTACCTGCCGGCGGCTATTCGCTTTAGTGTCAGCTTCACCAGTTCCTCTGCTGATTTTCCTGCGCCTTCGCCTTTCTGCTGCAAATCGTGCACTGCCTTATGTGCGTCGACTTGCTTGTAGCCGAGCGCGATCAACGCGAGCACTGCTTCGTTCGCCTGCTCTTGCTCCGGCGTCGGCGCGTGCGCGGCGCTGGCTGCTTCCCATGCCGCGGCCACCCCGACCTTGTCCTTCAATTCGAGAACAATTCGCTCCGCTGTCTTTTTTCCGAGCCCGCTGATTTTCGAAATTGCTGCGACATCAGAATTCACTACCGCCGCTTTGAAACTTGTCACGCTCATCCCGCTCAAAACAGCGAGCGCCAGCTTTGGCCCGATACCGGAAACGCTGTTCACCAGCAGTCGGAAAAGATCCCGTTCCGCTGCCGTCATGAAACCATAAAGCAGGTGAGCATCCTCGCGCACCACCAGATGCGTGAGAATGCGGATCGGCTGGCCGACAGTAGGCAATTTGTCGTAGCTCGATAGCGGAATGAACACTTCGTAGCCAACCCCGCCAACATCGACAATCGCTTGCGTGGGCAGGGCGTTCACAAGTTTGCCATCGAGAAACGTGATCATGTTAAGACGTGAATCGTTTAACCGTTAAAACCTTGAATCCTTCAATGGTCAAATGCACTCATTCTGGTTTCAACACCAGCGTGAGATCGACGCGTTTACCTTTCGCGACATTGAAACCATTAGCTGTAAAGAATCGCCAGCTTGCGGGTGGATTCGCGAAAAGTTCCCCCGCTACGGCCGTTGGCAGAACAATAAAACGCGGATCGGGTGCGCTCATGAACTCAGCAGCGCGTCGCTTGTTAAGCGGCGTGAGGTAACCTTCGACTCGGGAGCGAAAATACCAGACCAGACTCGGCTCCTGAAATTCGACTGCAGCAAATTGCACATTCGGCTGCAAATACGCGCGGGACACTTGAAAGAGCTGATATGCCGGGAAAAATCGCGCCAGCATCGGCGGAACTGCAAGAGCAATCGTAATCCACACACACGCAGTTGCTACCGCCATCGTTGTAAACAGCGAGCGGCGGCTTTCAACCGCCGCTCCTTCATGCCAGTCTCGCGCAAGCAAAAGGGCAAGCAACGGAAACGCCGGTAGCGTGTAATGCGGTAACTTCGTGCTGACCAGAGTAAAGATAATGAACACGACGGCGATACCCGACAGCAGATAACCATCTAGCGGACTTCGGCTGTAGCCGGGGGCGTCGACCCCGGCCTCCCTCTTCCGCCACAACTTCCGAATCAACCACGGCAACTTGATCGACCACGGAAAGAAGCTGATGAAGATCGTGGCAAAATAAAACGGCAATAGAAGCACGTACATGCCGCGGGAGCTCGCGCCGTGACCTTCCAGTGTCATAAACGACCGGCCGATGACGTGTCGTCCGATTCCCACTGTGAAAAATTCACCATGTGTCTGAATCAGCGCCGGGATGCCCCAGAGTGCGACTAAGATGAGCGTCAGTAAAATTCCTGTGACAAATCCAAAGCGTCGGAACAACTGCCAATCTCGCGTGTAGATGATTACCACGGCGACAGTCAGCAACGGTGTCCAAGCAATTGGGCCTTTGGTAAGAAAACCGAGCGCAAGCGAGACGTAGAAGATCAGCCACCAACGCCTTTGACTGTAGGGCGCGCCCGCCGGGCGCAGCGTCGCTCGGTTCAAATCGAGCAACAGTTCATATCCTGCCAAGCTCGCCAGGGTCACGAACAACACCAGCCACATGTCGGCGACGGCGGCTTTTGCGTGAACGAACGTTTGCAGCGAAAGCGTGAAGATAATTGCTGCCCACCAGCCGACCTTTTCTCCTGCTGTGCGGCGACCCCAGACGAAGATTACCAGTGCAGTGAGTGCCGCTGCTATGGCCGAAGGAAAGCGAGCGCCCAAATCGTTTTCGCCGAAGATGCGATAGCTCGCGACCTGTGCCCAGTAGGTGAGGGGAGGCTTATCGAGTCGAAGCTGATTGTTAAAGTAGGGTACGACGTAGTTATCGCGCGCGATCATTTCTCGCGAAGCTTCGGCAAAGCGCGGCTCATCCCGATCAACCAGCGGCAGGTTCCATGTGCCAAGGATGTGAAACAGAACGCAGGCGAAAAACAGGATCGCGTATTTTGCCGGTGCAGATTTCAATGTGCTCGGGCATGTCATAACGGTCATTCCGAGCGAAGTCGAGGAATCGTGGCACAACTCAAAGGCAACGCGCGGGATGTCTCGACTTCGCTCGACATGACAAACGATCGGTGAGATTGGGAACAAATTGTGAAGTACTCCGCCGTTTTCTATTGGCTCATCGGGATCATAACAGCGGGAGTAGCGATCGCAGTGTCATTTCATTTCGACGACACGGTGCGCGACTTCATGATGCAGCATCAAAGCCCTGCGATGCGCAATTTCATGCGTGACGTCAGCTTGTTAGGCGACTGGCCGTTGCATGCAGCGGTAGGATTAACTCTGCTCGCCTTGGCGTGGCGCCGGGGCAGCGAAGAGTGGACGCGGATTTTCCTCGCCATGCTCTTAGCCATGATGTTTGCGGGTGTGGCGGACACTGTGATTAAACGCACCGTTCCACGGGCGCGCCCGTCAGTGCATGCTGAAACGAATTGGGGCGGTCCGCGTTTTAGCTCGAAATATCACTCATTTCCATCCGGACATATGGGCGCCTCCACCGCGTTCTTTGGCGTTCTATTAATCGCGCGCCGGCGCATCGGTCTTGCGTGCCTAGCAATCCCGATTCTGATCGGATTGTCCAGGATGTATCTAGGCGCCCATTATCTATCCGACGTCGTCTGCGCAGCGGTTCTGGGAATTTTGTGCGCGCTTGTCGTAGCGCACTTCCTACTGCTGCCCAATCGGCGATCGGCAATCGGCAATCGGCAATTGGATTGGCGGAGGGGGTGAGATTCGAACTCACGAGGCCTTTTGGCCTTCCGGTTTTCAAGACCGGCGCAATCAACCGCTCTGCCACCCCTCCGCAAACTGGTGAT
>DASXYB010000260.1:0-5623 GCA_036502745.1 Candidatus Udaeobacter sp. | reverse complement strand
TCGGTTTTTCCGTCATGCCGAACGCTCTGCGCCGACGCCGGCGAGGCGCGAACGGCGTTTCGACTTCGTAGAGGTGCGTCCAGCGGCTTGCGCCGACGGTGTTTTGTGAAACACCGTGATAAACATTGGCGGGATATTTTGCAGAAAATATTCCGATTCGTCGCGTTGGAAAATAGTGGCGTGCTGCCTCAACTCATTGGTGACCTGGTAAATGATAAACTTGCCGTCGGACTTAAGTGCATCGTACGTCTTTCGCAGCAGCGCGCGTTTCTTCTCGATTTTGAGAATGCTGAACGGAATGCCGGAGAGAATGTAGTCACACGAATCGAACCCGCGACGTTTCAGCTCATACGGCAGCGATGCCGCGTCTCCATGAATGACGTGTACGCGTGGGTCGCTGGCAAATTGGCGCTCCAGCGCTCTTGCTAGCGCTGCGTCCAGTTCAAACAGGAGCAAATGCGAATCGGGCGTCATCCGTCGCGCGATCTCACGCGAGTGCACGCCTTCGCCAGGGCCGTACTCCGCGATCACGCGCGGCTCGGTGAAATCCATTTTGCTGGCGACACGTTCCACCATCGCTTTGGAGCTGGGTACAATTGACGCAATCTGGAACGGACGCTTCAGAAAACGCTTGAAAAAGAGTGTGCTCACGGGAATTCAGATGTTCGCCTCAGGCATTCGGGTTGTCTAGTATTGATGTGACATGTGACTCCCACGGCGTGGCTTGACTGATTATCGATCACCGATCACTTATCACTTCTGATTTCTCTGCGCGGTTAGCTCAGTGGTAGAGCACTACCTTGACACGGTAGGGGTCAGAGGTTCGAACCCTCTATCGCGCACCACTCCTCGAGCGCGTAGCGACGCTTCAAGCTTCACTTTGAGTAGCGATATTAGCTGGACGAAGGAGGAGTTGACGGCGCCGCTGGTAATGCCGGGGCGCTTGTAGGCCGTTTTTCAACAAGACTCGCCACTGCAGGGCGAAGGTTCATCAGGTTCTTGAGCAGGTTAAACCAAAACGGCGCACCAAGTGTCAGCAGCCCGGCGCTCAGTGCCAGGCCGAACAAGTGATTGACCCACCACAATTTTTCGGTCGGCCAACGAGCGAACCAACCCTTGGGCAACAGTTCAAATCCGGTGCTATCGATTCTCTCCTTTAAATCAGCGAATGCTTTATCCGGCGCTTTGCTATCAACCTGGCCTTGGACAGCTGCGCCTTGCTCGAGGGCGCCGGGCGCTGTTTTTACAAGCGCTTCTACGAGCTTTCGTTCGTGGCGCAGTTTGTCGTAAATCTCGACCGTATCGAGTTGGAGAAAAACGCTGAGGACGATCGCGGCGACAATTGTGACCATGCGCACATGAATTTGGAACCATTGTTCGGCCCGATCCTGTGCACTGCCGAACCAGCGCTGAAAACGGTCGTAGGCCTGCGTCGTTGCGCGCTCTACCGTCGCGCCGAAGCTCCCCATCGCGTCGAGAACGGTTTTCTGCTGTTCAGGCGCGAATATTTTTGCAGCCGCTGCAATGTCCTTGAGTTTTACGCGCGATTCGATCGCGGGCAGATCCAGGTGATGAAGAGCTGCGGCCAATCCTCGCGCCTTTTCAGTCAATTCCGGGGGAATATTGAGCAACTGTGCCTCTTCAGGACTCATTTGTCTCAACTCCTGAAGGACGCGGTAAATTTCGCCCGGCCTAATCGCGGTGGCGATCTCCATTGAGCCACCCCATGGCGGGGTCCAAAAGCCCCATGGTTTTTCGCGATTGGGACTCACATTCGGGATCGTCACTGCTGCTTTAGTGGTGTTCACTTCAGCAGTGGCGTTGGTAATGGCCTCGGCGCGATTCGGATCGTTGGGATTGCGCAATTTTGCATCACGAAGCTTTCTTTGAGCTGCAATAAACTTCTGTGCATTCTCGTCGAGATTTCGCGTCTTTTTCTGCCAGAGTGAATCGCTGAAAATCGGATCGCGTAAGATTTGAGCGGCGAGGGAGTGCGCATACTTGCCGATACTCGGATCGATGGTTTGAAACGTAAGCGCGAGCGCATTGGCCAGGTTCTTGCCGCGCAACGAGAGAGCCGCCGAGACCATCTGCACAACAAGTGTGATAAGCAGGCTGAGAACCGTCATGATCACCGCGAAGGCGATCACCGTATCGAGCGTAGTTAGCATAAGAGCGGTTGACGTTCCGACGGGACGAACATCCGATCACTGAGAGCGAGTTTGTTCACGTGGGCCGCGTGTTGCCGCTATCTTTATCGGTTTGAGAAATCTGACACAAGATAAAAGGCCAGCCGGAACGCGTCGCTGGCAAAGCCGCGCATTGATTTTGCTTCGAGAATGGAAAAGCTGTATCACCAGCAATCGCGTAAAACCAAGGCTGCGTCCAATGTCTGAAGTCGCTCAATTACACGATGCGATTGAAGCGGCAACGCAGAGTATTCGCGCACTTTCCAGCCTCGAACCACAGATGGCGCAAGCTGCCGATGCGATCCATCAATGTCTGCGCGCCGGAAACAAACTGGCCGTGTGTGGGAACGGCGGCAGCGCGGCGGATACCTCGCACTTTGCGACGGAATTTGTGGTGCGTTTTGCCAAAGATCGCCGCGCGCTTCCGGCGATTTGTCTCACGACCGATTGGCATTGCTGATCTAAATGGTTTGGTCAAAAGCGATTCAACGGCACGAGTCAATGAAGCGCACGAGCTTTTGTTTCATGTCTTTGCGAGATAATCGAATCACGTCTCGATAAAAAATAGTGGCCGGCTACTGAATAGCCCCAGCAATAGCGTCAACCCCGCGGCGGCTATCGATTACTCCGAGTTTTTCAGCAAGCGTTCGCGCTCACGATCCAACTGCCGCCGCTCGCTCGCGGTGAGGCTTCCGATTCCAAATTTCGAAATTTTCTCGAGAATTGGATCAATCGACGTGTAAAGATCTTCCGCGTCCGAGCGGCTGCCGCCGGTGCGCGCTCGTGGTTTCGGAAGGATATGATATTTGGGCTTTGGAGTGAACCGTGCTTTCACCGTGTTCCACCAGGCGAGCTCTGGGCCGGCGCCATTCAGTTCGACGAAAAGGAATGCGACACCAATGCTCGTCCAGAGCACCATGAGATCGCTCCAAGCGTGGTAAGCGAGCAGTTGAAACGTGTAAACGGCGGAAAGAATCAGCGCGATCCACTTCGCCATTATCCGCAGCAACAATTCGACACGCGGATAGATCGTGGCGAACGCAATGAAGATTCCAAAGTGCAGCTCCGGCGAACCGGCAATTGCGCACCGTTCCCACAGTCCCCAGACGGTCAGTAGCGCTGCGGGTGTGACCAGCAAAAAAGCATAGAGCGCGATGTATGCCCGTCGGCCGAGAAAACGTTCCACTTCTCGCCCGAAGACAAACAGAAGATACATCTCGATTGCGAACCAAAGCAGTCCCGATGGGGCATGAACGAATGCATACGTAAACAAGCGCCACACTTGGCCGCTGGACCAGATTGCGGCACTGTCGAATTGCAGCCAAACCAAAACAGACCCGGCTCCGAATGCTACCAGAATCGCGGCGAGAATTGCAGCAGCCACATGGACCACGACAAGCATCGTGGTCACATCGACAGGATACCGACCCATCCACGCAACCGGCCGATAGTCATCGGACGTGGTCACCCCGAACATATTTTTAATTAATGCCTCGCAATGTGCTTGTGCAAGTGAAACGACAGATTCTGCGTCGCATATTCCGCCGGTATTCTGCTTGGTGATTTCTATAAAGCTTGATCGATGCACTACCTGTCGCGCCGTAGCCTCGACGGGGGCAGATTCATGGTTAAAGTGGGCAGTTTCGTTCGATGAAGAATCTCGCCCCCGCCATATTCCCGCCGAAGGGGATCGGTGATGCAAAGCCGTCCAACAAGGCTGTGTTCGATTGGGTGCAAGAGATTGCGACGCTGACGCAGCCCGAGAACATTTTCTGGTGTGATGGCTCGCAGCGCGAGAACGAATTCTTAATCGCTGAGTCGCTCAAGCAAAACGTCCTGATCGGGCTGAATGAGAACAAAGTTCCGCGCTCGTATCTGCATCGGTCGAGCCCGAACGACGTCGCACGTGTCGAGCAGTGTACTTTTGTGTGCACGCCAACAAAAGAAGAAGCCGGACCGACAAACAATTGGGCTGAGCCGGGAGAAACCTACGCGAAACTTAGGGAGCTTCTCAGCGGCGCGATGCGAGGGCGCACGATGTTCGTCATTCCCTACATGATGGGGCCGGCGGATTCGCCGCTGGCCAAGATCGGTTTCGAGATCACCGATTCCAAATATGTCGTGCTCAGCCTGAGAATTATGACCCGCATAGGCGAGGTCGCACTCAAACGGCTGGGCGATGATCCGAGTGCAGAATGGAATCGTGGCGTGCATTCATTACTGGATGTGAATCCAGATCGCCGGTTCATCTGTCATTTTCCGCAGGACAACACAATCATCTCAGTCGGCTCAGGCTATGGCGGCAACGTTTTGTTGAGCAAAAAGTGCTTCGCCTTGCGTATCGGTTCGTATCTGGCGCGCAAACAAAATTGGATGGCGGAGCACATGCTAATTCTTGGCGTTGAATCGCCGGAAGGACGCAAACACTACGTAGCTGCTGCGTTTCCCAGCGCCTGCGGAAAGACGAATTTTGCAATGCTCATTCCACCCGCGCATTTCAAAGGCTGGAAGGTGACCACGGTCGGAGACGACATCGCCTGGATGCAAATCCGCGACGGCCGCTTGTACGCCGTTAATCCTGAAAATGGCTATTTCGGTGTCGTCCCCGGCACGAGCTATAAATCGAATCGGAATGCGATGCGATCCATTTCGCATGACACAATTTATACGAATGTGGCTCTTAGCGATGACGGCGACGTATGGTGGGAAGGCAAAGACGGGGAACCGCCCGCACACGCAGTTGATTGGCGGGGAAACGACTGGACACCGCAATCACAAGAAAAAGCCGCGCACCCGAATAGCCGGTTCACTACGCCAATGCGCAACAATCCGGCGCTCGATCCTGACGTCGAGAAAGGTGAAGGCGTGCCAATCAGCGCAATCGTATTCGGCGGTCGTCGCAGTGATACAGTGCCGCTGGTTTATCAGGCGTTCGATTGGGACCACGGGGTGTATCTGGGCGCAACGATGGCTTCCGAGACTACCGCAGCCGCTACCGGTGCGGTAGGGCGAGTGCGGCGCGATCCAATGGCGATGCTGCCCTTCTGCGGATACAATATTGGCGATTATTTTCAGCACTGGCTGGATATCGGAAAGCGACTCACTAATCCGCCGCTGATTTTCAACGTGAACTGGTTTCGCAAAGGCGCAGACGGAAAATTCCTGTGGCCTGGTTTCGGTGAAAACATGCGCGTGCTGAAATGGATAATCGACCGCTGCGAGGGAAATGGAGGCGCACTTAAGTCGCCGATCGGTTGGCTGCCTAGCCCGCACGATCTTGATCTGGCCGAGATCGACATCGATCACAATGCCGTTGACGAACTGCTTGGGCTCGATCACGAGGAATGGCAAAAAGAGATCGCCGCGCACAAGGAATTTTTCGATTCGTTGGGCGGCGTGGTGCCGGAAGAATTGCAAAAACAGCGCGAGCAACT
>DASXYB010000259.1:0-4710 GCA_036502745.1 Candidatus Udaeobacter sp. | reverse complement strand
CCCAGGCGAACCAACTCCTCAGTTAGATACGCAACGATGCGTTCCGTCCCTCCGTAATGTTTCGGCGGTACACTCTCAATTAGCGGCGCAACCTGAGCGATTCGCATTCTTCCCCCTCTTCCCTCAAGCGCTTATTCAAATAATTGAAATCCATCGCTGGATATTCGAACTGAACGCCAGCTTTGGTTTTGTCGTGTGCGGCACGAAATGAACGCGCAGAACGATGTTACATCCGTTCTTCACAGTCTTCTCGAACTTTAGGCAAACGCGGCAAGAAGCTTCGAACCACGTCGGTGTTCGCAATTCAATAATTCTCACAACTAGCTACAAAATTTTATATGCAGAACGTCAACGAAATAGCGCTGGGACTTAGCTGCATCGGAACGCTGTGCTGGATCGTATGCTTTTGGTGGATGCATCGCATCTCATCGCGTCAGAATACGACATTGGAAGAGCTTCATGAAATGACAGCCCGTATTGAAAAGCTTTCTCGAGCCGAGCACGATTTGATTCGTGACGTGCATCCGCAGGTAAATGAAATCAAGGAGAAGGTAGACAACGTTAGAGAAGCTGTTTCGTCCGAAAGAAGTTGAACGTTTCGGTTTGCTCTATCCCACGGTAAGGAGTCGTCATCGGTCACCGACCGCAGCTCGTCGGCATCTTAATGGAAGTTTTTGCTTGATTATTTCACGAGACTCTGTCGGAATACGGCGCTTAACCAACTTAACCGAAAGACATTCATGCTCTGGACCATAATAGTTATTCTCGTCGTTCTTTGGCTTCTTGGCTTCATCGGCCACGTCGGCGGCAGTCTCATTCATCTTTTGCTAGTGATTGCGGTTATTGTGCTCATCATTAACCTGCTCCAAGGCAGACGAGGGCTCTGAACAACCGCCCTCTCGATTCGCTGCAGAGCGCGTCAGCCGAACGCGACACGCGTCTACAGGCGTCCCGTTACGGCGAGAATTATTAAGATCAAAACGATCAATCCGAGTCCTCCGCTCGGCCAATAGCCCCAGCCGGTGCTATAGGGCCACGCCGGCAAAGCGCCGATCAGCAGCAGGATCAGTATGATTACTAGAATTGTGCTCATGGCTATTCCCTTTCGAAGTATGTTCGTCGCAGCGAGGCACTTTGGACGTTGTGATATTTGCGACGGCAGAAGCTAAAGACTCCGCGTGGGCAGGAAAGATGCTCACAAGGTACGCACAACGCGCCCTTCCTATTCGCCATCGGCGAAACAGGGAAGGCGCGCTGGTAGATTTGCTATCCTGTTCTTAATCTTCGTCGAGGATTACTCGATCAACCATCACGTTGTCTCCTGTCCCAACATAGTGAACCCGGACCGGAGCGCCGACTTTCACTCTCGTCTTCACGACATCTTCGTCGAGGACCTTACCGCTTCGGGTTACGTAAGTAACTGTTTTACCAAAATGGTATGTCCGCGGTCCGCTGGTTTCCTTGAGCACGATCATGTTGCCCGGAGTGTACTCGGTGATCGTTCCGTTGCCCTCGGTGGTGGTCGTGGTTGTCGTCGTCTCTGAGACCTGCGCCCATGCGAAAGGAGCCGCAATCGCCAGGGCCATACTGATTAGTGTTTTTTTCATTTTATTTTCTTTCTATTACGCGGCGGGTAAACACTTCCGCGAACGAGATTTCTTCGCTATCAGAAGCGCATTCCGCCGTTGTTCTGCAGTATTCGGGGTTCGCGCTGGGTTCGGATGCAACACCGCCACACTTTCACCCGATGGCGCACGCGACCGTTTTTTAACTTTTCTCCACTTCTTTTGTTTCAACGCGCACCGCGTATTCATCCGGTTTCACTTCACGCCCAGCTCGAGCGGCATACACTTGAGTAAACTCAGCGCCGAACAACAGAATCTGTGATGAATAATAAATCCAGAGTAACAGTGTGATTAAGGAACTGGCTGGGCCATAAGCTGACCCGGCAGCGCCGCTGCCTAGATACAAACCAAGCAGCCATTTGCCGATACCGAAAAGGATCGCGGTGATGACCGCACCAATCCAAACGTCTCGCCACTGAACCTTAGCGTCAGGGAGAAACTTAAAAATCATCGCGAAGAGCAGAACAATGACCGTAAAATCGAACACGATATAAACGCTCATCGCGAGTACAAGACCGCCTGGCAAGACAGATTGCACATAATGGCTGAACGCTTTGAGCAGACTCTCCAGTGTCAGTGAGACGAGTAACAGAAAACAGATGCCTCCCACCATCGCAAACGAAAGGAATCGCGTCCGCAGAAATCCCCAGATACCGCGACTGGGTTTTGCCTTTACATCCCAGATTGTGTTTAAGGCGTCCTGCAGTTGACCGAACACGCCACTGGCGCCGAAAAGCGCGAGGGCAACACCCATGATCGTGGCCAGCGTGCTTTTACCCGGCTTGGATGCCTGTTGCGCGATGTTTTGCACGACTTGCACAGCATTCGGGTCGAGAAAGTAGCTCATCTGCTGCGTGATCTTCTCCCACGCTCCCGCTGGATCATGCCGGAAGATGATCCCGATGATTGCGAGCAAAACCAAAATGAGCGGCGCGAGTGAAAAGACTGTGTAGTATGCGAGCGCCGCGCCTAATTGCGGCGCTTTATCCTCGAGAAATTCCTTTCCCGTTTGCTTGACCAGACTGAAAGCGTTGGCAAAGAACGATGACTTAGATCCCGATGATTGTGTTTGTTTCGTCACCGCGCGCACCAAAACAGATCGCTGATAGACATGTGTTTGGCCGTTGAATAGAAGCTCTGTAAGCCTTTGTTGTTAGAATGAGGCGCAACTGGTTGGTGACAGTGCATCCGGTAATGCCTGGGCAGCGAAGTTAAGTTTAACATGGTGCTGAAACCCTCCATACCGCCGATGGAAGCACGCTCGGCCGAAGAAATTCCGACCGGCGACGAGTGGCAGTATGAACCGAAATGGGATGGATTTCGCTGTCTCGCGTTTCGTGATGATGACAACATTTTTTTGCAATCAAAGAACGGCCAACCGCTGGCGCGTTATTTTCCAGATGTCGCTGCGAACGTCGCGAAGCTGCCACAGCAAAAGTTTGTTCTCGATGGCGAACTGGTGATTCCCGTTGGCGGCGCCCTTTCGTTCGATGAATTACAATTGCGTCTGCATCCCGCCGCGAGTCGCGTTCAGAAACTGGCTGCAGCTCATTCAGCAGTTTACATCGCGTTCGATCTGCTCGCCGAGGATAGCGAATCATATTTGAAGCTGAATTTGCGCGAACGGAGGCAGCTTTTGGAAAAATTCGCGCGTTCGAATCTCCGATCAGCAAAAAATGTACGGCTTTCCCCTGCTACGACTGATTATCGGGTTGCGAGCGGTTGGTTTCAAAAAACCGGTCGCGACCTTGATGGCATCATCGCTAAACGCTTGGACGCTCCATACGCATCGGGAGAACGCACTGCCGCGGTGAAGGTAAAACAGATTCGAACAGTTGATTGCGTCGTAGGCGGATTTCGTTATGCGACCAATGCGCGCGTGATTGGCTCTCTTTTGCTCGGACTTTACGGCGACGACGGATTGCTGAATCACGTCGGGTTCATCTCCGGATTCAAAGCTTCGGAACGACGCGACTTAACCAAAAAATTTGAGCGACTGAAAAAACCACCCGGTTTCACCGGCAACGCGCCCGGAGGCCCAAGCCGCTGGAGCACGGAGCGCAGCGGACAATGGGAACCGGTCGCGCCAAAAGTTGTGGTGGAAGTCAGCTATGATCATTTTACAGGCGGCCGGTTTCGACACGGCACGAGATTTCTCCGGTGGCGACCGGACAAAGATCCTGGCCAATGCACCATTGACCAGGTGGAGCATCGCGAAGGAAAGGCGATGGCTCTTTTGTAAGCCTTACGATTGGCGCGCGTGCAGGAACTTTAGAACTGCTTGTTCCGCTCCGCGGAGATTCGGAGGCTCCAATGATTTGGCGTCGCCATTGAGACCTGCGATGCGCGTCCGCTTCAGGTAAGCTTCCACGATCACCGGATGAATGTAGCACTTACGGCAAACTGCCGGCGTGTTGCCGAGGAGTTCCGCAACCGCGCAAATCGCGGTCTTGATGTTCGACTTTGCCTGTTTCTTTGTTTCGAACTCTTCCTGTTTACTGAGCGCGATTGCGGCCAAAACCGTGCCACCCCACGTTCGAAAATCTTTTGCGCTAAAATCTTCGCCTGCGATTTGGCGCAAATAGTCGTTCACATCTTGCGAGGTAACGTCTCGTGCTTCGCCGTTCTCATCCAGGTACTGGAACAAGTCCTGGCCCGGCAAGTCCTGGCATTTTGCAATGACTTTCGCAACCCTGCGATCGGCGATATCCACTTCGTGTTGGCGCCCGCTCTTGCCGCGGAATCGAAACACTACCTGCTCACCTTTGACCTTCACATGACGATTTTTGAGTGTTGTTAAACCGAATGACTTGTTCTCGCGCGCGTATTCTTCGTTTCCGATTCGTATGAACGTTCGCTCCAGAAGCCGCACTATTGTCGCGAGAACTTTTTCCCGCGGGAGACCCGGCAACTTTAGGTCCTGCGCCACGCGGCGGCGAATATTCGGCAGTGCTTTGGCGAATTTACCGAGCCGGCCGAACTTATTTTCGTCGCGCACTTCGCGCCAGCGCTCGTGATAGCGATACTGCTTGCGGCCACGCGCGTCGCGACCTGTCGCCTGGATGTGGCCATTAGCTGACGGACA
>DASXYB010000258.1:0-1760 GCA_036502745.1 Candidatus Udaeobacter sp. | reverse complement strand
TTTGTCAGGTAAGCGGGAATGGGCAGTGCGACTATTGTGCTCGTTCTGCTTGCGCAGTTGTCGGCAATGCCAGCTGTCTTAGCCATTTCGCCGTAAATATTCCGCGCAAGGCGAAATATTGTGCACACTCAGATAGTCCTGACGGACTGAGTTACAGGCACTGCTGAAGGTGGGAAGACATGCTACCAAACCGCGATTCACTCCCTCACCGTTCTCAGCAGCGCCGATGACGGTCAAAATGACAGGGACAAACCAGCATAACCGGAGCGACGCGGCGCGGGCTCAATCCCATTGGCAAATACGCGGTCGTAATAGATTTCGTCGGTGAGATTGGTGATGCCTGCGATCAAGCGCAGATTCTTCGTGATATACCAATCGCCTGTAAGATTAAAAATCTTGTACGCCGGAATGTGCGCCTTCGGGATCTGCGTATTCCCAATGTTCGTGTCTTGCCAGAATTGCTGCGAGACGTAGACAGCCGAGAACGTAATGTCAAAACAAAGATCTTTTCTCAACTGGAGTCCGCCTTTGATTAGAAAGTCTGGTGCGAATGCCGGGTCATTGCCGACGAGTGTTTTGTCGGTGCCAGGTATGAGGAGAGCGCTTTCAGTATACGTTGCATCGAGGAATTGAACATTGCTGAAAGCGATCAATTTGAGCGGGTGATAATCCGCCATCGATACGCCGGGTACAGGTGGGGATTTGGCGTCCACGACCGCTTTGCCGGGCTCGGCTTGCACCTCGACGATCGGCGGGTGCTCGAAGGGAGCCAGGAAATCATAGGAAAGCTCGCCCTCCAAACCACGGTTACGCGTGCTGCCTGTGTTCAGGATGATGAAATCAGTGTTACTGATATTCTGGGTCTCGGTTCTGTTATCGAATAACATCCAAAACAAGCCGACATCATACCAGAATCCCTTATAAGGCGTACCGTGCACGCCTAATTCAAAGTCCAGCGAATGGAATGGGTCCGGTATATCCTCACCGAAAGCGATCGTGCGGGAGGTTCCTGCGATATCGAAGTATCTTGTGGGTCGCCAGCCGGACGAAGCACTGAAATAAGTTTCGTTGCGGTGACCAAAATCGTTGCCCATTCCAAATCCCCATAGTGGCACCCAGTGATCGGCGCTGATGCTTGCGGGCCCGGTGGGAGGGTTGGTCGCAAGCCAAGGCGCGAACGTTGAATCGACTTCTACGTCTTCGTGGTCGAGGCGAAACGAACCAACCATGTGAAATTTCCCAATGCGGACGAGGTCCTCAATAAAAAACGCCTGATAATTGGAAGTCCTGGATTGATCGAGAGGGATGATGTCCGAGGTGGTGCCACGTGACGCGTTTAGAAAATTCGGGCCGCTGTTCTCTTCGTTTAACGTGTATCGCTGAAACGGCGCATCGCCATGATAAACAACGGTGCCAAACGTTAGGGCGCTGCCTTTAAAAATACTGTCGTCCCCCCATAACTTGCGGAAGCGTATGTCGGCCCCGCCATTGTTGAATTCCTCGTAACTGAAAAGAGTACTTGATGGAAATGGATGCGGCCTTCCCGGACTGAAGTTTGCCGCTGCGCGAGCGTCGATCTCCTGATGTGTGAACCATCCTTTGGCCTGCAAAAGCCATCCGTTTCCAAAGTCGCGTTCGTATCGGAGAACAGTCGTGTACCGATCAACCCAGTCTTCATTGTATGGAGTGAATGAAAAGTTTTGGTCATGAACAAACTGCTTATAGGTAATCCTTCCCGGATCTCCACCGTCAAAGCGACT
>DASXYB010000257.1:0-5733 GCA_036502745.1 Candidatus Udaeobacter sp. | reverse complement strand
TAAAGGAACGTAAGCGAACCAGCCTGCGTCGGCGCCCGCATTGACGAACAGACCGCCCCAGAGCAGCAATCCTCCGGCAAGGTAGACGAAATACCCGAACGCGTTCAGTCGCGGAAAGGCAACATTCCGAGTGCCCACCATGAGCGGAACAAGATAAACGCCGATGCCTTCCATGATCGGCACCGCGAAGAGAAACATCATCGTCGTGCCGTGCACGGTGAAAAATTGGTTGTAGAGGTCCGGACCCAGAAAATGATTTTCCGGGTATGCGAGCTGAATGCGCATCAGCAGCGCGAGAATTCCTGCGAGCCCAAAGAAGGTGAACGCCGTCACAATGTAGCGACGCCCGATGTCCTTGTGGTTGGTGCTGCAAAGCCAGCCGAGAAATCCCGGCGGCCGCATCCACAGCGCTTCAAGAGCGCGGCCTGTTTGTTCGTTAGACGCGGCGAGTGTTCGGATTGGAGACCTCGACACGTTCATTAAAGCGAAACCCTTCTTGTGCTGGGGAGCGCAGGCTGCCAGCCTGCAGCGTTCGGCCGCCGGCCGAACGCACATCGCGAATTCAACAGGGTAGAACGATAAAAAATGTTTCCGGCAAGCTGCCGGAAACTACAGGCCAGCGGCCTGTGCTCCCCAGAATTCGCGAATCCATGAGCCCCTTTCATTTCAAGCCTCCCAAATAATCCAGCAGCGAGTTGAGATCGTCGGAGGAAAGTTGATTTGGCGGCATGCGAACTCCGGGCTTCAACGCTGATGCATTCAAAATCCAGCCGGCCAAATAACCGCGAGTGTTCGGCAGTTCGCCGGCGCCAAGCATCTTTCGGCTGCCAATGTGAGTGAGATCAGGTCCCAGCGTTGCGTGTGCTTTAGTGCCCTGGATGCTGTGACACATCACACATTGTGCGGTGAGAAAAACCTCGCGACCGCGACGTTCCGAATCCGACATCGGCTCGGGCGCCGATTTCTTTTGCGCGTTCAGCCAGTCGCTGAAGGCGTCAGGCGCTTCGGCGACGAAAACCAGCCGCATGTGTGCATGTTCTTCGCCGCAGTACTCGGCACATTGGCCGCGAAATTCACCAGTGCGCCGGGCGGTGAACCACGTTGTGGTGGGATGCCCGGGCACGAGATCTTTTTTGCCGTGAATGTTAGGCACCCAGAAGCTGTGGATCACGTCATTGGATTGCAATTCCAGCTTTACCGGCTTGCCGACCGGCACGTGAATTTCGTTTGCGGTGGTCACGATATCGCTGGGCTGCGGGTCCTGGTATTGCACTTCCCACCACCATTGGTGCCCGGTGATTTTGATCGCCAGCGCGTTCGGGTCTGGCGTGGCGTAAATGGCGTTGCCGGTGAAAAAATCGCTAATCAGGAGCGCAAACAGAATCAGCACAGTGATGGCCACGAGCGTTGAGACCACAGTGGTAGCGCGACTTTCCGTCCGTTGCGCAGGATCCGCGATGATATCCAACTGCGGATCGCCACTTGTGCGGCTGATGTTTCGCAGAATCGCGATGAACAGACAGATTGCGACGAGCGCGAAAATCACGAGCATCACCCAAAAAAAAATCCACCAGAGATGCGCGATGTGGGCCGATTCATTCGCGGCAGGATTAAGCGCTGATTGGAAATCCGCGGCAGTCATAAAGCCGTAGAGTCGACTGTCCTCAGCGGAGTTGTTCGCGGGGCCTCAGACCTTTTGCGCTGAAGACAGCGCACACTACAGCAACTCGTTTTCATTTTGGCTGCGGTTCCGAACTGTTGTGCGGCGTTCCTTCCGGCACGGAGTTTGGTGGCGGCGGCCCTTTGATGTGATCGTCGCGAGCACCTGCTGCCCATTGATTCGCCAGACCGCTTAAGCTGCGAACGTAAGCCACAATTTCCCACAGCTGATCGTTGGGAATCTTGCCGCGAAACGACGGCATTCCGTTAGGCCGCCCTTCGACGATCGTGGCGTACACTTGCTGCGGCTCGTGTCCGTATATCCACTTCTCGTCCATCAAGGCCGGGCCCATCCCTCCTCCCCCGTGCGCGTGACAACCAACACAGTTGTACGCTTCATAGAGCTGCTTGCCTTCCGACATCGCCCACGAGTTGTTCTCGTCGGGGTTTGGCACAGACGGGACCTGTCTGTGTTTTGGACCAGGAGCCAAATCACTCATCTGCTGAAGCGATGCCTCTTCCGCAGAAGGAGGTTGGACGACCAGCGTACGCTGCTCGCGTTTACAGCTGAAAAGCAGCAACGAAAGGAGAACAAAAAAATAAGGAAAGCAGGAACGCAGGAAAAATTCTGCAGGGCAGGCGCGTCGCTTGCTGGGCAACCGGAGCGGTTGCCCTACAATGCCTTTGCTCCTGATTTCGTCATTCATTTTACTGACGTGAGCTGTGTCTCGCGCGACACGCGCGGCACGTTGTATTCATCGAGGATGCGATCGATTTCCTCGCGATGACCGCTTACCAAATTGTCGAGTTGATCTCGCAGTTCGCGTTCTTTTTTGCTTACGCCTAACGAGACATCGAAAGCGAATCTGAGCGGCCCATCTTTCTGTGGAGTCACCGGAATAATCTCGAGCGGCGTCTTCGATTCCTTTGCGAAATACCCCGCCAGCGGTCCCCATGCGATGGCAATGTCAACATCGCCATTCGTGACGGCGTCAATGATCCGCGCAGGCGGATTACGCTGGGTATAATCGCCGTACAACGTGAAACCGATCACGTTGTTCACGATTCCGCGCGCTGCGAGTGCGTGCGCAGGTGGCGTGTCGATGCCGTCGTTGCCGACGAGTTGCACGCCTACTTTGAGCTTGCGCAGTTGCGGATCGTCGAACGACGACACGTGCAGGTTCCGATCAACGCGACTTACGAAGACATAGCTCGAGCGGTAATAAGGCGCGGTGGTCAGCGCCATATCAAAATGCGCAGGCACTCCGAGCACGAGATCGACATCGCCGCTCTTGAGCGTCTCGCGAAAGAACCCGCGCCGCTGCGCGTGCCAATGATATTCAATTTTGCAGTGGAGCTCGCGCGCGATCAGCTCTGCAATTTTGTTTTCGAAACCTTCCAGGCGGGCGTTTGAAAATGGAAGATTGTTCGGATCCGCTGCGACTCTCAGGACGCGTTGTTCTTCCGCCGCTGAGTTTTGCACCACGAAGAGCACGAAGACGACGAAGGCGAAAAGCTGATTCAACGTTCGTGATCTTCGTGTCGTTGGTGGTGAATTCATGGCAGCGCAAATACGTAAAGCGTGCCGCCTTTCGCAGTGTGCTGCGGCAAATCTTTCATGGCGTTGACGAATCCCAGGGCGGCAGTTGGATCGCGCGCGTCGAGATCGCCTGAAACAATCGCGCCGGCCCAGCCACCGACGCCTGATAAAACCGCGACGTATTGTTTGCCGTCAGGTCCGAGAAATGTCGTGGGCTGTCCGATGATTCCCGAGCCGGTTTTGAATTGCCAAAGCAGTTCGCCGGTTTTGGCATTCACGGCTTTGAACCAACCGTCCATGGTTCCGTAAAAGGTGACGTCACCCGCAGTGGCCAGCGTTCCGCTCCAGACAGGGAAGTCTTCTTCGATGGCCCATACTTTTTTCTTCTGCACCGGATCCCACGCGCAGTACTCGCCGCGTTTGGCGCCCCCGTTGCCGTACATTTTTACGTTAACGCCGAGGTATGGCGTGCCTTCTATGTAACTCGCTTCAACGCCTTCGTAATCCATCGCCAGATTTTGATGCGGGATGTAGAGCAGGTGCGTTCGCGGCGACCACGCGCACGGCTGCCAATCTTTTGCACCTGGGGACGCAGGCGCCACATCGCGAATCACTTTTCCGATTTGCGGCTTCTTTTCCTCGTTTGGAATGATGCGGCCCGTCTTTAGATCGACACCTTTGCTCGCGGTGATGCGAACGAACGGTGTCGCAGAGAGCACCTTGCCCGTTGTGCGATCGAGCACATAAACGTAACCGTTGCGTTGCGCCGAGAGCAGCGTCTTGCGGGGTTGACCATTGACTTCAAGATCGACCACGATGTTTTCATTCACGCCGTCGTGGTCGAATTCGTCGTGCGGATTCAATTGATAGAACCAGCGGGCCTGCCCTGTGTCTGGATTGCGCGCGAACACGCCGCACGACCATTTGTTATCGCCGGGACGCAGCTCCGGATTCCAAGTGCCCGGATTCGCTGTGCCGTAGAAGATCAGGTTCTGTTCCGCGTCGTATGAAATCCATCCCCACACCGTGCCGCCGCCTATCTGCCAGTGATCGGGCGGCCATGATTTCACTCCGAGATCTTTGCCGCGGTCGCTCTCGTAAAACGGTTTGAACTCCGATCCGATCAAACAGTCGGCGTCCGGGCCGGTGCTGTAGGCGCGCCAAGCTATTTTCCCATCGTTCGCATCAACAGCAGTGAGCCAACCGCGTACGCCGAATTCGCCGCCGCTGTTTCCAACAAGCACTTTGTCGTGCACCACCAGCGGCGCCATGGTCATCGTCTCGCCATGATTGATTTCGCCTATCTTCGTTTTCCAAAGGAGCTTGCCGCTGTTGGCGTCCACTGCGCAGACGTTGTCGTCGAGTGTGTTAAAGAAAATTTTTCCTTTATCGAAAAAGCAACCGCGATTCACGACGTCGCAACACGCAACACCTTGCGCGGCGCTGGACGGCTCCGGCTCGAACTTCCATTTCGCCGCGCCGTTCTTTTTCAAGTCGAGCGCATAAAGAATGTTGGGATACGGCGTGACGACATACATCGTGTCGCCGACGACAAGTGGCGCGGCCTCCTGGCCTTTGTTCACGCCCGTAGAAAATGTCCAGGCGACACGCAAATTTTTGACGTTATCAACTTTGATCTGATCCAGTCCGCTGTAGCGCGTGTTCTCAAAATTCTTCGCGGGCATCGTCCACTGCCCGTCTTCTGCCGGCGTAGAAGGCTGCGCGGATGCTAAGCCGAGCGAAATCGCGGCGACGCAGGAAATAGGAGCGCAACGAAATAATAAATTCGGCATTTGCTCACGTTTATCGCAGCCGGATTCGGTGTTGCGCGTTTTTAGTTGGACTCAGACTCGATGCTAAACGGAACGCGTTACCGCAGCAGATGGAGGGCCGCCCTTTGAACCACTGCATCTCCTTCGGTTCAGCGCGGAATGGGATGCGAATAACCCCTACGATTGAATCAGGTGCGCAACTGATGCGACGGGGTCGTAACACTCAGTATGGAATTTATGGAATTCATTTCGGCGGGATGAATCCGGAGAACGGGCGCAAGCTGTTGCTGACGCTGGCGCTTGTTGTTGTGGTCATGGTCGTGCGTTTGTTATTCCGCCCGCACTTGTTCGAGGTAACACAAAGCTTCGGCGTGAGCGCTTGTGAACGGATCAAGGGATCAGCGCCCTTTCCGCCGTCATTCTGATTATCGGGATCGTATCCATTTGTTGTAAACGGACATGGAATACACCTACGCGTAGACAGCGCATTGCGCGCATCAGGGTTTCCGCGGCGATCGATGCCGACGTTCAATCAGTAAACCAGCTCACGGTTAAAGAACTGGGCAAAAAGTGATACGATACCGGTCGATTCGTCTTTACCGGCTCATTTGTCTGGAGCTGCATACATCCGATTACCCGACGCTTTTCGGAATAATAGCGTACCCCTCGGAACTAATTGTGGGAGTGCGACATGCGAAAATTGTTGAGACACATTAAGCGCGAGCTGAAGACGGCAAAACACTGTGCGGTTTACGAAGAAGA
>DASXYB010000256.1:0-4744 GCA_036502745.1 Candidatus Udaeobacter sp. | reverse complement strand
GAACAAACAAGCGAAGTGATAACGGTGATAAACGAGTTCATAAGTGGGGATCAGAAATTCTGCGAGTCGTTAAACCAGATTAGACCGTGCAGGTGCAATTACG
Source organism: Candidatus Udaeobacter sp. (assembly GCA_036502745.1). Classification (GTDB taxonomy): domain Bacteria; phylum Verrucomicrobiota; class Verrucomicrobiia; order Chthoniobacterales; family UBA10450; genus Udaeobacter. Next base: position 4,641 of record DASXYB010000256.1, on the reverse strand, counting down.
TTGAAGCGCGACCGCGAATCCCGGTAGCGCACCCGTCTCGCGTCCTTGGTTTCGGCGTCGCGCGGAAACAATGTTCCCTTTGATCCTGCCGGAGTGAACATCGATGCGTAGATGAAAAGTTCGGGTTCGCGAGGACGCGCTCGCCAGCACGCGACACGCGTGCGCCACCCAGAGCCACAGCTACAATTGCTCGATCACGTACCCGCGTTGTTGCAACAGCGCGATCACGCTGCGTGGACCGGAGAAATGAAGCGCGCCTGCGACAACCGCAGTGGGCTTGCCCGTTTTCAGTTCCGCCTCGATTCGTGGAATCCATTTCACGTTGCGATCATCAACGAAACGCGCCGCAATTCTGGGCGCTTTCGACCGCAACGTCTCGTCGCCTGCCCACAGCGCATCGGTATTCCCCTTGCGCCATGCTTTGTACATCCTGCCGGAGTCCTTATCGGCATTGTCGGGCTGACTAAGGGCGTCCTGCAGCAGGAACTCGCTGTCTCGATCGGACAACCCACCCATCACCGCTACATGTTCATTTACCGATTCTAGTCCGCCAATTTCTTTTCCCCATTCGGTGGCGTGATCCACAAAATAATTATCCAGGCCATGAGAAGCGGATGCTTTGCTGTACGACGCAGGTGTGGCGAGATGCTGGGCAACCCACCACGGCTTGTAACGAAGCTGGCTGTCGAAGCTCACGAGTCGCTCACCATCTGCGCCACGAGCACCGGGTATCACTGTAAACATGTTTTTACGGAGCCACGCCAGCAAGTGCGGGCTGACCTTTGAACGCATATCTTGTCCCGCAGGATACTTGGCCGCGGCTTCAAACTTTTTTTGAAACTCTGCGTGCTGGGTCGGATCGAATTCAAAGAGGAAACGGGAGCTGTCTTTCAGCGCAACGTCGTAAGGTTTGGGCAGTGGATAATTTTTTTTGCTCAGCGCGTGAATTGAGCCCACGAGATAAAATGGCGCCTTGGCGTTGGTCACGCGCCAGACGCAACATTTCGGAAATTTTTTGCTCTGCGGAGATGCGTCCATCGCGAGCGGCGTCAGAATTACCGCGAGGAATAATGCGATCGGACCGTGGGTAGCGCGCCGATTTGGAAAAAACATTTCCGGTGTTTAGCGCGAAAAATCCGCAAGTCAATCGCGACTTTCAATGCACAAAGGGCAATTGGTTTGTGTCATCAACGTCTTCAGCGGAGGCGGCGCAGTTCGCAAATCGTTCGACACTTGAAAGTCGTCACTCTTGAGATGGCCGTGGTTTTTGATACGATACCGCAGCATGGTCCTCCCAGTGAAGCGTTGGTCTATTCTCGTATTTGCCTTTGCTTCTTTGGTTCTCAGGACCTCAATTGCTGCCGTCGAGTGGCAGGTGATCAAGGTAAATGGCCACGATTATCTAACCGTCGACAACATTTCCAAGTTTTACGAGTTGCCCGCGGAGGTCGTCCCCTCCGGAGCGAAAATACAAACAGACACAGCCAATCACCCGCTGGAATTTGTCAGCGGTAGCAGGGAAGCCATCATCAATGGCGCTCGAAGTTGGTTGTGCTTCCCCGTGATTGAACAGAATGGAAAATCTCTGGTGTCGCGGACTGACCTGGCGAAAACGATTGAACCGCTCCTGCGGCCACATCGCGTTCCTGACGTCGGCAAGGTTCAGACCGTCGTTCTCGATGCCGGACACGGCGGGTATGACAAAGGACAGGTGAGCCGTTACGGAGCGGAAAAAGATTTTGCTCTGGATGTCGTGCGAAAGCTCCGGCCAATTCTGCAGGCGAAAGGATTCCGGGTGATCATGACTCGCGAAGGCGATTATTTCGTGCCGTTGGAAGTGCGGGCGAAAATTGCTAACTCTGCGCCCAAGTCGATTTTCGTCAGTGTTCATTTCAACGGCAGCGGTGACGATCCGAACGCTACCGGGTTTGAGATTTTCTCGTTTACGCCGCGTGGTGCGCCGTCTACTTCCGACAGCGCCATCTCGTCGAGAGCTTACAATATGCAACCAGGCAGCACGGTCGACGCACAAAGCACCGCCCTGTCGGCTTGCATTTATCATTCGGTTCTTGGGCATATCCCCGAGTACGACCGTGGTATCAAACGCGCGCGGTTCGCTGTGCTACGGCTGACGAAGGTGCCGGCGGTGCTGATGGAAGGTGGGTTTTTGACGGAGCGCGGCGAAAGCAAATTGATCTCGAATAAAGATTGGCGCGCGAAACTGGCGGCCGCGATCGCGACAGGAGTCGAAAACTACCAAGCGCTGCCCATCAAGAAACAGCCGCCGATGATTGTTGCTGATTATCGTCATCAGACGAAGTCGGCGCCAGTTGAACCGACCAGGCAGGAAGGAAGTGTAAAAGAAGCAGATGCTAGCTTACTCCAGTTGGTCGGTCGATCCGCCCTTCTCTCACAGCCGCAGACATCAACTCCTGCGCCGGCGCCGACAGCATCTCTTGAATCAGCTCCCATTATTCCGTGAAACCCGAGTGGGGCAGCGTGCTTTGTCGCAATTGATGCCCGCGCATTCGAAAGAGTACGAATCGGCCTTGACCTCTGCCTGAGCATGGCACGATGATCCTGCTGAACCTAACGAAAAGACTTATGAAAACCCAAATCACTTACTTAATAACAGCACTAACAGTTCTACTCTCCACAATCGCCGTTTCAAATGCAGCGCCACCGGATAAGGCGGCGATGGAAGGGAAGGACAAAGCGGCCTGGCAGGCTTTCAAAGACAAGAACGAAGTGGAGTTCAGAAAAATTGTCGATAAGGATTTTCGTGGCGTTTACGATGACGGAATTGTGAATCTGCAGCAGGAATTGGACGGCATGAAAAAGTGGGACATGAAGTCGTTCGAGATCAGTGGCTATGACATGTTCTCCGATGAAAAAGATGTCGTCGTCGCGACGTACAAGGTGAAGCTCGAAGGCACTTCCGACGGTAAGGACATGTCTGGTGTTTATAATGCCGGAACGGTGTGGAAACAGGAGAATGGGAAATGGATGGCCATTTTTCACACCAACATAAAGTCGACAGCAGGCCAATAGCAGCCTGACGCTTTCGGCGTTTCTGACCTAACCGCCGAGTCACAATTCCGTTGCAAAATTTATCGGCGGTCCCTAACGACTAGGCGCAATTTTGCTCGTCGTTGACTTCGCAAACGTCGGCCTTATTCTCAATTCAATACAGCGGGGGAGCCGCAATGGCTGAGAGGTCCAGTTGGACGACCCCTTGAACCTGATGCGGGTAATGCCGCCGAAGGGAGCGAGGGTCCGATGCAGGACTAGCGATTTCAGCCTTGCGACTTTCTGCGCATGGCTTTCAAATTTTTAACCACGAATGGAGACGAATCGACACGAAGTTTTAGCTCGCAGCGGTGACCCCGGCAATCAGCGCAACGGTGAAGAGACCGCAATCACCGATCGCGGCTACAATTTCCCAAATTCCAAAAAAGTTTACGTGCCAGGCGAGGTACATCCCGACATTCGCGTTCCGTTTCGCGAGATCTCGCTTGCGCCGACAAAGACATTGTCTGGCGAGGTTGAAGTCAACGAACCCGTGCGGGTGTACGACACGAGTGGGGCGTGGGGTGATCCGGATTTTCATGGCGATGTGACGCGAGGACTTCCGGTCTTGCGCGCAAAATGGATTCGCGATCGGGGCGACGTGGAGGAAATCAATGGACGAGAAGTTCAGCCGATTGATGACGGTTTTCTTTCCGAGAAACACGCGGCAATCAACGCTCAACGCTCAACGGCCCACGCTCGACCTCCAAGATCCAATGGAGCCGGCGCGCCCTCGCGCCGAAGACCGCTGCGCGCATCCGTCGGTCATGCTGTTACGCAACTGGCATACGCCCGGCGCGGCATCATCACTCCCGAAATGGAATTCATCGCGATTCGAGAAAATGGCCGTTATAACGAGAATCGAGAATCGCGAATCGGCCAGAACGATTCACGATCTACGAATTACGATTCACGGAATTCGCTCGCCTTCGCACATCGTGGCAACGCGTTCGGTGCAAACATCCCGGACGAGATAACACCTGAATATGTGCGGGACGAAGTGGCGCGCGGTCGCGCCATTATTCCCGCAAACATCAATCATCCGGAATCCGAACCGATGATCATCGGTCGGAATTTTCTGGTAAAGATCAACGCGAATATCGGCAACAGCGCGGTGGCGTCCTCAGTCGAGGAAGAAGTCGAGAAAATGCGTTGGGCCACGAAATGGGGCGCCGACACAGTAATGGATCTGAGTACGGGAAAAAACATTCACGCCACGCGGGAATGGATCATCCGCAACAGTCCTGTCCCTATTGGAACGGTTCCGATTTACCAAGCGCTCGAAAAAGTCGGCGGCCGCGCGGAGGAGCTAACCTGGGAGATTTATCGCGACACCCTCATCGAACAGGCGGAGCAGGGGGTCGATTATTTCACCGTCCATGCCGGAGTGCTCTTACGCTTCATCCCTTTAACGGCTAAGCGCGCGACCGGGATTGTTTCCAGAGGAGGGAGCATTATGGCCAAGTGGTGCCTCGCACATCATCGGGAAAGTTTTCTCTACACACGTTGGGATGAGATCTGCGAGATCATGGCCGCGTACGACGTCAGCTTTTCAATTGGGGACGGTCTCCG
>DASXYB010000255.1:0-10782 GCA_036502745.1 Candidatus Udaeobacter sp. | reverse complement strand
CGTCTCGCCTGCTTAATCCAGCGAAGCGGCAGGCAAGATGCCTGCCCGGCGCCACAGACAAAACGTCTGTGCTACGTTCCATTCTCCAATGTTTTTGAAGCATCTCGAATGCAGCGCGTGCGGCCTTGAACACCAGTGGTTGCGCTTACAGAATCTATGTTTGTCATGCCACAACGCGCTGTTTGCGAGAGTGGATCTTACAAAGGCAGCACGAACGCTGACGCGCGAAAGTCTGACGCAACGCGAGAAATCATTGTGGCGTTATCGCGAAGTGTTGCCGTTGCCACGTGATGTTGAGCCGGTGTCGTTAGGCGAAGGCGGCACCCCATTACTGCGTGCCTGTAAATTCGCCGATGAGGTTGATCTTTGGATCAAAGACGAATCGCTCAATCCGACACAGAGCTTCAAGGCGCGCGGAATGAGCGTGGCTGTTTCGATGGCAAAATATCTCGGCGCAACCAAGCTTGTGGTCCCCAGCGCGGGTAATGCCGGTGGAGCGCTCGCTGCGTACGCGGCTCGAGCCGGTGTGGAGGCGCACGTCTTCATGCCACACGACACACCGCGCGCTAACATCATCGAGTGTCGGGGGCTGGGCGCTCACGTGACTCTAATCGACGGATTGATCACGGATTGCGCTGCCGAAATCGGGCGCCACAAAGCAGATGAAGGATGGTTCGACATGTCCACCGTCAAAGAGCCGTATCGGATCGAAGGAAAAAAGACGCTCGGTTACGAACTAGCAGAGCAACTGAACTGGAAACTGCCTGATGTGATTCTATATCCCGCCGGCGGCGGCACTGGTCTCATCGGAATGTGGAAGGCGTTCGATGAAATGGAAACACTTGGATGGATCAGTAAAAACCGTCCGCGCATGTTCGGGGTGCAAGCTGCCGGTTGCGCGCCGATCGTTCGCGCTTTCGAAGCCGGAGAAAAAAACGCTGCAGAATTTCCCGACGCTCACACGATTGCTTCCGGTCTGCGCGTCCCAAAAGCGATTGGTGATTTCCTGATCCTGAGAATTCTTCGTGAGTCCAACGGCGGCGCGATTGCCGTCGCTGACGACGAAATGATCCGCGTCGCGCGTGAGGTCGGAGCAAAAGAAGGTCTCTTTGTCTGCCCCGAAGGCGCTGCTTGCTTTGCAGCTTTGAAATTGCTTCGTCTATCTGGGAACGTCGCGTCCGGTGAACGCGTAGTCATTTTTAACACCGGCTCCGGAATCAAATACCTGGAAGCTTACGACCACCGATTAGGCGAATGACGTTTCGCAGTTTTTCAAACTGCAGGCCAAGATGCCTGCTCCACGGAACAGGCAGGATGCCTGTCTTAGGTTCGTTTGTCGGCGAAGATGGAAATGCGTTTTGCGAACGCTTTGGCTGGCTCGGCGTAGAAACGTCGGCCGAGTTCGAGCGCATCGCGGCGCAATCGTTTGCAGCGTTTGCCAATCAATTTCTGGAGCCGCGCCAGTTCGTTGGCGAGCGCTTCATCACAACTTTCTTTTTCCAGGCGCGCACGCAGAAAAGTTAGATCGTGTTCCGTGCCCAGCAATTCGCCCAGTACCTCCGCATCCTGAGCCATCTCATCGAGAACTGTTCGGTTTAGCGGCTGCAAAATTCGCAACTGATACCAGACATCCTTCACCCGCTTGCGCCAGGCATGAAAATTTTCCGCGTCCGGATCATCAATCGCATTGGCGAGTGCGCGCTGACCGCGCGTGTAAATTTTACATACCGCGTTGAAAATCTGTTTCCAATTCAGGTCGTGCAGTGGCCATGCCATCAAACGTGCTTTCACGTCTTGCAATTGTGGTATCGCCTCCTTTTGCCAGCCAGCGAATGCTGCGGAAAAACTTTCGCGTTCGAGCACCAACAATTCCTCGGTGCGCGGAAAGAACTGGTGTCCGGAATTTTTTGCTGTCTTATCGCGCAGCTTAATAAACGTCTGCAATCGCACCTGCGCATCGCGCAAGTCTGAAACCAGTCGTCCAATCTTGCACACACAGCGATCCTCCTTTCTGTGACAATTTTTACCGGCCGCGCCAATGGCGAGCCGCATTGCAGCGCGCAGCTTCTTGAGATGCTTGCGAACCTCATGCACGGTGACGCCACGTTGTTTGGCTGGGTGTTGGCACATGTGAAGAGCCCAACCGATCTGCTCGCAAAAAATACGCTTGAGTCCTTCAGGCAGGGGTTCGCGCAATTTCAAACGGAGACCCATGAGCTTTGTTATTTCAGAGCGAGCCGCACGTTGCTGTAGCGTTTCTCGCCGGTCACTTCTCGTCCAAACCACCAGGGGGCTTTGAATCTGCGGCAGCTGGCGCTATTAGGGAATTCCACCTCCGCCACGACAAGACCCGCATGTCGTCCTCGATAAATATCGATTTCAATCATGACGTTGTCCCAAGGAATTTCGTAACGCACCTTTCGCAGTCTTCTCCCAGCTGTGCCCGGCCACAGCGCTGCAAACTGTTTCGGGCCCAGCTTGATCTCGCGTTCCTCGCGATGACTGCTGCGAGCAACCTTAAACGTGAGAGAAGCTGCGCTCCCACTCTTTCTGAGGCGAACCTGTCGACCGGCGGATTCGGTGGCCAGGTACCCTTGCTCAATAGTAAAATGGCGCGCCCGCTTAAGATTGTCGGGCAGCCATTTGACTAAAAATTTCCGTTCAATTTCGCGATTGTCTCGTGTTCGATTGTCCCCTCGCACAAGGTGATCATGGTAAACATGAAGCATTTAGTGTCGAGCCTTCGCGCTCGGGTAACTTAGCGAAACGAACACGCGTTTCAGGTTGTGAGGTTGTGACCAGCTTTCATTAAAAAGAGCGGCGTCAGGATTTACACGACCGGCCATTCCTCATTGCTAACACGGGGCCAATGCCGGATAAATGCGCGGCGCATTTCATGACTCACGTACGAACATTTCTCGGTCAGCCGTATCCGCTCGGCGCAACGTGGGTGGGTAATGGCGTGAACTTTGCGATTTTTTCCGAGCACGCCAGTGGAGTTGATCTCTGCCTGTTCGACAGCATGGAAGACCCAAAAGAATACGTTGGCATCCCCATCAAGGAGTGTACTGACCGAGTGTGGCATGTCTTTTTGCCCGATGCACGGCCTGGACAGTTATACGGTTTTCGGGTATCCGGCGCTTACGAACCAGAGAAGGGCATGCGTTTCAACAGCTCGAAGCTCCTGCTTGATCCGTACGCAAAAGCGATCGTCGGGGCGATGAACTGGGCAGATGAAACGTTCGGTTATGTGCTAGGCGGTGAGAACGAAGATTTGAGCCAGGATTTGCGAGACGATGCGTGGGCCGTTCCAAAATCACTCGTGATCGATTCCGGATTCGACTGGCAGAATGACAAGAGGCCGGCGATTCCACTGCACGAATCCGTGGTCTATGAAGTGCACGTGAAAGGTTTCAGCAAACTCTGGCGGGATTTGCCTGAGCATTTGCGCGGCACCTATGCCGGCCTCGGTAGTCCGCCTGCTATCGACTATTTGAAGAAACTTGGTGTGACTGCAGTGGAACTGCTCCCCATTCACGCCCACATCGATGAAAAACTTTTGGTCGAGAATGGCCTAACGAACTACTGGGGCTACAACACGATCGGCTTTTTCGCTCCGCACGCAGAATATTCCAGCAGCGGACAAATGGGCCAACAGGTCTCCGAGTTCAAAGCGATGGTGCGCAGCCTGCACGCTGCGGGCATCGAAGTAATTCTCGACGTAGTTTATAATCATACCGCTGAAGGAAATCATTTTGGCCCAACGCTCTGTTTTCGTGGCATCGACAATCCCTCCTACTACTGGCTGCACCCGGAGAATCCACGGTTCTACGTCGATTTCGCAGGCACTGGTAACAGTTTGAATCTGGTTCATCCGCGGACGCTACAATTAGTGACTGACAGTTTGCGGTACTGGGTAGAGGAGATGCACGTCGACGGATTTCGATTCGATCTCGCAACCGAACTAGCGCGCAGTCATTCGGGCTTCAATACGCTGCACCCGTTTTTCCAAGTAATTCAGCAGGACCCGGTGCTTTCGCAGGTGAAGTTGATCGCAGAACCGTGGGACGTCGGCGAAGGCGGCTATCAGGTCGGCAACTTTCCACTACCCTGGTCGGAATGGAACGGCAAATATCGAGACTCCGTCCGCGGTTTTTGGAAGGGCGATGAAGGGCACATTGGTGACATGGCGTATCGACTAACGGGCAGCCCCGATCTGTATGAACATCATGGCCGACGACCTTATGCGAGCGTCAACTTCGTTACGGCCCATGACGGATTCACACTGAGCGATTTGGTCAGCTACAGCGAAAAACACAACGAGCTGAACAACGATAACAACCGCGACGGCGACAACAATAATCAGTCGTGGAATTGCGGTGTGGAAGGTCCGACCAACGATCCGCAGATTAGCGACTTGCGGGACCGGCAGCGCCGCAATTTTCTCACGGCATTGTTCCTTTCCCAAGGCGTGCCGATGCTCTGCGGCGGAGATGAATCGGGGCGCACACAAGAGGGGAACAACAATGCCTATTGTCAGGACAACGAGATCAGTTGGTTTAACTGGGAACGTGACGAAAAGCAGCATCAGTTTTTTGAGTTCACGCGAAGACTGATACAGCTCCGAAAAAAACATCCCGTTTTTCGGCGCCCGAAATTCCTACAAGGCCGTCGCATTCGCGGCTCCGAGATTCCAGATGTGATGTGGTTCAATCCCGGTGGCAACCAGATGACGGAGGTAGAATGGACGTCGCCCTCTGTGCGATGTCTCGGCATGCTGCTGAGTGGCGATGCAACCGATGTGCTCAACTTCGAGGGCGAACTAGTCCGTGACGATACGTTTCTGTTGTTAATCAACGCGCATTACGAGTCCATCGCCTTTGTCTTACCCGGCCAGGAAAATCTCGAATGGCAATTGATTCTCGACACGAGCGACGCTACGGGTTTTGTGGCGGAGCTGAAACGATTTGCCTCCGGTGATGATGTCGATGTTGGCGGGAGAGCTTGCTGTTTGCTGCAACTTGTGGGCGGCATGCAAGCTCAGGCGCGCGAAGAATCCTGGAAAAAGCGGGACGTCGAATTTCCACGGTTCAGCGCTGAGGAAGAACGTGAAAGACGCAGTCAATAACCGATCACTCGCGTGCCGAGTGCCGAACTTAGAGCAAGCGCGATGTTGCAACGGGCCACGATTTATTTATAGGATAGCAGACATGTGCGCGATCATGCGCGCCGCCAGTGATTTGCCATGACACCCAGTTCTCTTGTGATAGTCACTGATCGCGGCAGCTTGAAAGCTTATCGGGTAAATGAAACACCAACACGCGGACCGAGCCTGCAGCTCGTGCAAGCATTTGACATCACTGACGCGCACGGAAGACTCATCGATAAGGTGAGCGACTCGGCCGGGCGCTTCCCCGTAACCGAAGGCGCGGGTGCGCACCGCGGGCCGGCGTCAATTGCCGAGCGCACGCAGTTGGCCATGGAAACTGACCGGCGAATTCAAAAAGAGTTGGCTGACCAAATCGCAAAAATTGTTTCGCAAAATGGCAAGAACGGCTGGTCATTTGCAGCGCCTGCGGAAATCCACGCGACGATCGTAGATTTGTTGCCTGGCGATGTGCGACAGCGAATTGTCGAACACGTCAAATCGGATTTGGTGAAGGTCGAACCGGCGAGATTGATCAGCCATTTCCGGTCGTTGCGGCAAATTTAAATGGAATGCGGGGGCGATTTTTATTCCCTCAGCCGCGAGTAGCGCCCTAATGTCTAAGTAATTATGCAATTGCCAGTTAAGATATCGTATCGGGGTCTGGAAAAATCTGACCAAATCGACAATCTCATTTTGGAATATGCAGAAAGACTCGAGAGATTTTGTGATCACATTAACCGTTGCGATGTCGCAATCGAACAAACCAATCATAACCATCAAAAAGGCAATCCATACCGATGCCGCATCGACGTGACCGTGGCGCCGCGCCACGAGCTTGTGGCCGATGAAAAGCAGATGGACAATGGTACTCACGAACCGCTCAAGAAAGTCATCCACGATGCATTTAAAACCATGGAGCGTGAGCTGCGTCGCGTTGTGGACAAGCAAAGGCACGACATTAAAACGCATGCCAACACGCGTTCGCCGAAATAATCCTGGTTAAGCCAAACGAATTGTTTTAAGAGACTTTGGCAGCGCGCGCAGCTTGACGTCGGAACTAGTCGTGCGGTCCCGACAAAATTATTCCACGAACAGCGTCGCCAGATCCCGCCTTACCGCCGGGATGATGAGCGCACTTTTCAGCAAAAAATTTGGCATCTGCCAAGATCATTGGCACAATCCAATACGCCCGTGACTTCAAGTCCTGTTGGCACTTGCCGCGGCTGTAGCGCAGGGTCGCATTCGGGATGATTTGACCGAAAGTCGCAGCAGGAACGAAGATAAGCACGCGATTCATGCATATCACCGAAATTATGCAGGGACATTCTCCCACGTTTTCGTTCGAGTTCTTTCCCCCAAAAACGCCAGAGGCGGCGGAGACGCTCTATCAAACCATCCGCGATCTTCAGCCGTATATGCCGGATTTTGTCAGCGTAACGTATGGCGCCGGCGGCTCGACGCGTGATTTGACCCACGATCTCGTCGAACGCATCCAACACACGACAAAACTCGACCCGATCCCCCATGTTACTTGTGTCTGCCACAACAAAGAAGAAATCGAAACGATTCTCCGCCGATACGCGAAATCAGCTATTGGAAATCTTCTCGCACTTGGCGGCGATCGACCGACTGGGGTGGCTTACGATAAATCGCGCGACTCATTCCAACATGCGATCGACCTGGTAAAATTTATTCGCCGTTTCAATGAATCCGGTGCCCATCCTAACCGCGGTGGTTTCGGCATCGGAGTTGCTGGTTTTCCCGAGGGACATCCAGCTACGCCAAATCGATTGGCTGAGATGGATTATTTTAAAGCAAAGGTCGATGCCGGCGCTGATTACATTGTCACACAACTATTTTTCGATAATCGCGACCTTTTCGATTTTCGGGAACGCTGCGCACTCGCGGGCGTTCACATCCCAATTATCGCCGGAATTATGCCGATTACATCAATCAACGGGCTGAAACGCATGGCTGATCTAGCCGGCGGCGCCCGTTTTCCTGCGAAGCTTTTACGTGCCATCCAGCCTTGCAAAAATGATCCCGAGAGAGTCAGGCGGGCTGGCATTCAATACGCATTGGATCAATGCCATGATCTTATTACTAATAAGGTCGACGGTATTCATTTCTACACGCTCAACCGGTCCGACGCTACCCGGATGATCTTCGACAGTCTCGGCATTACGCATCATCGAGACCGGCAAGCTTCGAGCGTTTAGCTACACCAAAACGATTGCGCTGCACATTCACTTGGGTGCGTGCCTTTCGTGCATAATTTGAGCTGTTTACAGAGAGCCGCCATCATTTGCGCAGACTGCACAGCGTGCGCAAACTGTCAGCGTGCTGAGTGTCCGCCGCGTCATTTTGTGGGAAGGTGTAGCAGCCGTCGGCGCCATTGCGCTAGCGGGGACCCTTTCGCGATTTTTTCCGATTGTCACCTTCGTTGAAGCCTTGCAAGAACGCGTCATGAGTTGGGGCGCTTGGGCGGGCATTTGCTATCCTTTGCTCTTTGCGGCTTGTAATGTCCTTCTGCTGCCCGGAGGCATCCTTGCTGTGGGAGGCGGTTTCTTCTTCGGACTGTGGTGGGGATTCTTCATCGTGATGGCAGGCAATATTATCTCTACGGCGATTTCGTTTTCGCTGAGTCGCTCCGTTGCGCAACGGTGGTTTCGACGAAAGTTGTTAGCTAACTCGACGCTGAGGGCGCTCGGTCCTGCGGTGGAACGCGAGAGCTGGAAGATCATTCTTTTGAGCCAATTGCACCCGCTGTTTCCCACTAGCCTGCTGAATTACTTTTATGGGCTGACGCGAATACGGTTCAGAACGTACATGCTTTGGGCTTCAATTGGTCGTATGCCTGGCCTTTTCTTATATGTATATATGGGAACCCTCGGGCAACTTGCGGTGCGTATTATGCGGGCCAAAAGTTACCCGCGACTACTTGAGTATTGGATTTGGGGTGGTGCATTGATAATCACTGTGCTGCTCTTGGTGGTGCTCGGCGGTGTCGCCCGTCGAGCGATTAAACCGCCCGGGGAAGGAACGGACAGGCAAATGTCAGAAGAGCGATTACAGACTGACGTATCGGTTTCATAATCAACGGTTAATACATATTGTGTTTAATCCGTTTATCGGTTACGACGTGGTAGTGGTTGGAAGCGGGCATGCAGGCATCGAAGCAGCCCTCGCGGCCGCCCGCCTCGGCTGCCGCACACTGATGTTGACCCAGAACTTGGACACGGTCGGGCAGATGTCCTGCAATCCTGCCATCGGCGGGCTGGCGAAAGGACATATGGTTCGCGAAATCGACGCCATGGGAGGAGCCATGGGGCTTAACGCTGATGCAACAGGAATTCAGTTTCGGATGCTCAATCGGAGAAAGGGCCCAGCGGTACAGGCTCCCAGGGCTCAATGCGACAAAAAGGCGTACCAGTTTCGGATGAAAGCCATTTTGGAGCAGGCGCAAAACCTTGATCTAACACAAGGAACTGTATCCCGCATCGTCACCGACGGAGGCGCGGTGGTCGGTGTCGACACTGACATGGGCGTGGCGATCGCCACTCGAAGTGCTGTAATCACCTCCGGGACATTCTTGCGAGGGCTGTTACACGTTGGCGAAAACACTAAGCGAGGCGGACGGATGGCGGACGCGAGTTCCAACTTGAGCACAAACCTGAAAGAACTGGGGTTTCAAGTCGGCCGATTCAAGACGGGGACGCCTTGCCGCCTGAATGGCCGTTCGATTGATTTTACACGGTGCTTAATTCAACTCGGCGACGACCCCCCCTGCGGCTTCTCTTTCCAACCGGAGGAAATCGGCACCGGCGCGAATGAAATCTTCACCCTAAATCGAGTTCGCAACGGCAAGTTCCACGTGGAACAATTGCCTTGTTGGATTACCCACACCACCGAAAACGCGCACGAAATCATCCGAGCGAACTTACACAGGTCGGCGTTGTACGCGGGGCGAATTAAAGGGGTCGGTCCGCGATATTGCCCCTCGATCGAAGATAAGGTGGTGAAATTCTCGGACAAGGTCTCCCATCAGCTGTTCCTCGAACCAGAAGGACGCCACACCAGCGAGTACTACGTGAACGGAATCTCGACTAGTCTGCCCTATGAAGTTCAGGTCGCATTTTTGCGTTCCATCCCTGGGCTGGAGCAAGCTGAAATCATGCGCCCGGGCTACGCCGTTGAATATGATTACTTCCCGCCGACACAACTTCTGCCGACACTAGAAGCAAAGACTGTGGGCGGACTTTACTTTGCCGGACAAGTGAATGGCACGTCCGGATACGAAGAGGCGGCAGCACAAGGATTAATCGCGGGAGCGAATGCAGCTTTAAAGATTCAGAACCGCACCCCTTTAATATTGGGCAGGAGAGAAGCTTACATTGGCGTTCTCATTGATGATCTTGTCGGTAAAGGAACAGAAGAACCGTATCGGATGTTTACGAGCCGCGCCGAGGACCGACTGTCATTGCGGCATGACAATGCCGATCAGCGTTTGACGAACCTCGCTTTCAGCTTCGGCCTTGTCAGTGAGACACGACTGCATAGATTCAAGCAGAAGATGTCCCTGTTGCGGCAGGCGCGGACATTCGCTGCCGACACCAAATTAAACGGAATTCCAGTTTCCCGCCGCTTAAAGCAGTCCGATTTCGATTTGAGAGACTTGCCTGGTGAGATGCTGTCGGCGGTACCATCGGTGATTTGGGATCTGCTTCAAACGGAATTAAAATATGAAGGATACGTGGCACGCCAAGTCGAGCACAATCAACGGATCGATCGGAAACAAAATGAGAAGATTCCCGACGGGTTCGATTACGGTAAGATTGCGGGGCTTAAGTCAGAAACACGGCAGAAGCTATCAAATTTGAAACCGACCTCGCTCGGTCAGGCAGCTAATATTAGCGGGGTCACTCCATCGGACATCGCTATTTTACATATCTGGCTGCATAATAGTGATTTATTTAATCTATAGGCCAATCCTGCGGACGTAAGATAATTGCGCTACGATGGTCATCTTTGTCGCGGTCTCAATCGGCAGCTATCTCTTGGGATCGATCCCCTTCGGTTATCTCGCTGGTCGGCTCGCGGGAATCGATATTCGCAAGAACGGTTCCGGTAACGTTGGCGCGACTAACGTCGTGCGTGTACTGGGCAAGCGATATGGTTACCCGGTATTTGTCCTCGATTTTCTAAAAGGGTTCATGGCGGTTAAAATTTCAATGCTGATGTCACCCGGCGCGCCGGCGGAATGGAATTGCCCAGACATTTTTGGGATCGTTGCGGCGATGTGCAGCGTGCTAGGGCATGTGTATCCGCCGTGGCTCATGTTCGAGGGAGGAAAAGGCGTTGCTACTTCCGCGGGAGCACTATTGGCGTTGACGCCCGTCGCAACGCTCATAGGCATGACTATCTGGATAATTGTGTTCTGGGCGAGCCGGTACGTTTCATTGGCTTCCATCGCAGCTGCTGTCGTTTTGCCGATCGTAATTCCTATCGTCGGATCACATAATGAAAACAACCGGAGACTTTTACTTTATTCTTCTGTCTGTGTCGCGGTAGTTGTCATTTGGCGCCATCGTTCAAATATTTCGCGACTGATGCGCGGCACCGAACCGCGCTTT
>DASXYB010000254.1:0-2638 GCA_036502745.1 Candidatus Udaeobacter sp. | reverse complement strand
ATCGACACCTGTTCTGAGCGAATTCGAACAGGAAGCGCTGTTTCAAGAATGGGTGAAAACATTTCTTGGCACCAACCCGACCAAGATGGATGACGACGTTTATTCGAGCACCTTTGAAGTTTTTAAGTCGCATATGTTCGTTAGGCCCGAAAGCCCTCCGAGTCGATCTGATGCGCGGCCGGCGGGTGCTCGGCGTTCTGCGGTTGATGAGGAGCCGGCGGGCGCAAGGGAACCGGTGACGATTGATCCGCGGGTAAAGGAAATCTATCGGCGGCTCGTGCGTCGTTTGCATCCCGATTTGCGCGCCGATGGGGATGCGTCGGTCTCTTCGCTTTGGCACGAAGTCCAGGAGGCGTATACGGCCGGTGACGTTGCCCGCATGGAACTTCTACTGGCGCTCAGTGATTTGTCGGACGCGCTCGGCGCTGGAACAACCCTGTCGCAGATGCGCTCGGTCCTAAACGAATTGACACGATCTGTGCGCGCGTTGGAGTTGAGCCTGGTCGAAGCCAGCCGGGAAGATTCATGGAAGTTCGCCCGAACAGGTCCGTCGGACGATTTGCGACTGCGCGTGGAGCGGCAATTGAAACATGATCTCGCGCTGCGACAACAGCGGCTGGAGTTGCTCACGAAAACGATTGCCGGATGGGCTGAGCGACCGCAGTTCAGTAGCGAGAAGTTAAGGGCGACTGGTTGAACCACGTAAAAGCGTTCGTTCACGTGGCTGTTTAGTGGGACGTCGGGCTATCATGATTGGAGCCGCGTGAGGCGAAGCCTTTTACGCGGTCATGGGAGCTTGGTGGGCGAGAACGTGGCTTGCGACGCGCGCACCTTCCGCTCGCGGGGACACCGTCGCGGGTGACTTCGTGTGGGCTCGAGGGACTTTTCGAAGATGTCGAGTCCGCGCTGGGCCGTTTGGCGGGTGATGGTTAGAGCAGGGAAGAGCATAACGCAATTTTGAGTCAGCTTCCTTCCGGTTTGCGCAATCGAAAATTCTCCGCGCCGAATCCTGCAAATTTCAAGTCTGCGTTACCTTCTGATCCTCTGAAGACGGAAGCTTGAGTTTACGGCGGAGGCGCGACCCACTCTTCATGCCAATAAATAAAGACGGGCTCGGCATCTGCCTTCGTGTAGAGACGATCGTAATTTGTTCCTTCGACCTTCGGCGCTTTTTGCAAACGGTCCTTGGTCGCATCGAGGACAAATTTTGCCTTGTTGTTTTCTCTCGTGATCACGAAAGCGCCCCAGGGCACCGCGACTCTCGTGCTACCGATCCCAAGGAAACCGCCGACACTCACAATGGCAAACCGGATATGCCCGGTATCGGCTTCGATCAGCAATTCATCGATATCGCCAATGTTTTCATTTTGCAGGTTCATGACCTTTGCACCCTTAATGTCGGAAGTGGTGAGTAGTGCCGGGTACATTGTTTCTTTTTTCGCGTTTTTATCTTTGGCCGCAGCGGTGTCTGCGCAGAAGAATGCCACCGCGACGAACAACGCTATTGCTATCCATTTCGTTTTCATAAGCCGAATTCCTTTCATCCCACTGATCGCCGCGAGAGTAGTCGTTACTCGGGTAACTTAAGTTGTGTTTTTCCACGCCTGATTAATTCCACTTCAACTGGCGACCAAAAGATGTGGGGTGCAACGATAAGGGTAGGGGGTAAATTAAACTCAAGATGAAGTCGACCGACCTTGATGATCGCGGTTTGCTCGTGACCTGTTCCAAATGCGGTCAGCGAAATCGCCTGAAATATGACAAACTCGGCCAGGCTGGCCGCTGCGGAAAGTGTGGCACACAACTTCACGCTCCCGCCGAACCGATCGAGGTGGCAAACGATCTTGCTTTCGATGCCCTAACCAGTCGATCCGCGCTTCCTGTCCTGGTGGACTTCTGGGCGCCATGGTGTGGCCCGTGTAAAATGGTCGCGCCCGAACTCGACAAAGTGGCGCGCGAGGGTGCGGGAAAATTGATTGTCGCGAAAGTGAATACGGAACAAGCGCAAAACCTGGCGCGCCGTTTCCGCATCAACTCCATTCCAACCATGGCGTTATTTAGAAATGGATTGGAAGTGACGCGGCAAGTCGGTGCGATGGCGGCGCCGGCGATTCGCAAGTTCCTCGAGCCTTATCTCGCCAACGGCAAAACGTCTCGTTAGGCACTTTTTTCCTGACGACGGCGGTCTCGTCGCGAAACACTGAAATTATGCGGCGGTTTGTTGCTGAACGGCGATCTCTTTCTGGCTCGCGGCCAGAAATTGATGAACGAACTGTACCGCCATCGATCCTTCGCCGACTGCGGCCGCGACGCGCTTGATCGAACCCTGCCGCACATCGCCGGCGGCAAAAACGCCAGGCACTGTTGTCTCCAAAAGAAATGGTTGTCTTTGCAATGGCCAGGCGCCGGACTCAGCGACCTGTTGTCCGGTTTGCACGAACCCCTTGCTATCGAGATTGATCCCGGACGGCAGCCATTTCGTGTGCGGCACCGCACCGATGAAGACAAACACGGCCGGACACGAGAGCTTTTCGGTCTGACCGGTTTCGCGATTCGTTAGGCAAACGGTCTCGAGCCATTTGTCGCCTTCCGTTCCAGTCACCTCGGTTCGTTTCCGCACTTCGATGTTGGGCGTTTC
>DASXYB010000253.1:0-3310 GCA_036502745.1 Candidatus Udaeobacter sp. | reverse complement strand
GCGTCCTTATTTTCGAGGATACACAGCGCGCATCGGGGATCAGAAACTCGCCATCACATCTTATCGCGGATTGTTTCCCATTGTGGAGGTTCCCGCAGGCACGCATGGACGGCTTACGGTTTCGTATAGACCAGCTTGGTTGTTGTGGGGAGGGGGTATGTCGGCAGTCTCCGGATTGATCGTCCTGCTCGGTGTTATCGCCGCGTGTCGCTATTCTTCTCTGTAGCTTGCGAAAATTCTGGAAAAACGCAGTGCGAATGCTCGGGCTTCCGCACTTCACAAATCCCCATGAATTAAAAGGGCGCAATCTCACGTGGGCGAGATAAAGATTTTGCTTTGGGAACCCCGCGGGTCACAATCGACGGCAAAGTTCATCGAAAATCGATCGTACGCCGGGTTCAATGCGATCAATGTAACCGAATTAAGCTGATCTTTGTGCGCCGAATCGTAATTATAGCGTTAGGCTTCATTTTGGTTGTGGCGTCATTCATCGGTGGCCAATTCGCGGAACGCCAGGTACAGCGACACTCAAATCCTCGGCGAGATGATCCTATGTCCAGCGCTGATGAGCGCATAAAAAATGTTGCGACGGTTTCGTACGCAGAATCCTGGTACATCATGCGCAAAGCTTCGGGCGGGAAGCGGTCAGCATGGGCTCGCGAACTCGAACAGATGCCGCTTGGAACGCGAAGAAATGCTGCCCTCGAAAGCTATTATAAGATTTGGGTAGAGCTCGATCCCGCTGCGGCTGTCCGCGCCGTAGAGGCGATTCGCGACAAGCGACTACAGAGTCTTGCGTTCTATGCAATGGCTGGCGCTGCGGCAGATTCCGCTCTTCCTGGCATTGTGGAACTGGAGAATCGCCTTGATTACCGGACGAACGACTTTAGTTCGTCATCAGTTTTTGCGCGGTGGGCAGCCGCGGATCCTGAAGCAGTTGCGCGATTTCTCACAGCACATCCTATCATGGGATCTCCTCGGTTCTTCGACGTGGCTTACAGCTGGGCAATGGCTGCTCCAACAAGAGCCAGCGAATGGGTAATAAGCCTGAACTTGCCTCCGTTGCACAATCCAAAATATCCTCGCATGCAGGATCGACGACGGCTTGACGCAACCCGAGGCCTATTTTTGGCTTGGTTGGACAAGGCCTGGCGGGGTGCAGCTGCATTTGCCGCAGCACACACCAAGGACGCTGACGTAAAGCAAGCAATTGGGGAATTCGGACGAGTACTATTCGCGAAGTCGCACAAAGACGCGAAGGAGTTCATTCAATCACTCCCTGATGCAAGCGCACAACGCGCTGCATTGTCTGACCTAGTCACGTACATGCGTGGTGTTATCGTGATGAGCGAAGGAGGAGACGAGGAAGAGCCGAAAGAACCGGAAATCGGTTGCAAGGACATTGCGCCATGGCTGGTAACTTTGCCTGACGGTTTATGGGTCCATCATGTCGGAGATATATTTCAGTGCTTCGATGCAATCGATCCATCGAGCGCGGAGGCGTGGCTTCAAACGCTGCCTTCGGATGCGCGATCAAACGCGATCGCTGACTACTGCGCATCTGCAACTGTCGAAAAGGCAAGTCGAATGCTCCAATTACTACCGCTCGTAAATGACTTTGATAAGCGGAACCAGTTTTTACAAAAATTTGTCGATCGCGTGAGTAACGATCCTTCGAAAGCGCGCGAGAAAATCGCGGCGCTGTCGCTCACTCCTGATCAGAAGCAGATGTTGCTCAGCCGCGTGCGTAACACCAATCGATGAAGAGCAATGGAATAATTGCGTGCGCGGTAGCTGCTGTTTGTTGCGGTGCGTATTTTTTCGGCCGCTCGTTTGAACGCTCGCACGGTTCGATGATCGCGGCCGCCGTCAATCCGACCGATAATTTCGGTGGTTTGGTCTATCGCGATATTGCGAAGATTTCATTCGCTGCGCTTTACGAGACTTTACGCAGCGCGTCGGCGCAGGAGCGAGTCGGTTGGCTTCAAGAGATCGAACGGTTTTCGGAAGGCCCCCGTAAAATCGCAGCATTGTGCGGGTATTTGCGTGCTCTTGCTCAAATTGATCCAGTGCAAGCCGGTGATCTCGTCGTTCAGCTGAAGAGACACCGTTCGCCGGCAATGGAAACGGTGATCTCTGCAGCATTGCCGTCCGCAATGCCCCAGTTGGTCAAGATGTTGCTGAAATTACCACCAGAAGTGCGTACTTATGGATTGACCGATCATTTGGGCATCGCCATCGAAGAGTGGGCGAAAATTGATCCGCAGGCAGTCGCGAAATTTCTCGATGCGCACAAAGAACTTCGTACCCAGGAATACAGCAGGGCGCTGCTACGGACCTGGGCCGGGATTGACGTCAAAGCCGCTTGGATTTGGCTACAACAACATTTGAACAACGCCTCGCCATTTGACCAGGAAGCTTGGTTGACAGGCTGGTTCAGCTCAGATCCAGAGGGAGCAGTTAGCTACGCTATTAGTCACGTAAACGATGCTAACCTTAGCGATGCCATCACGAGCCTCGCGCCTGAGCTGTTTCAACACGATGAGCAAAAGGCAAAGCAGTTCATCGAACGTCTGCCGACGGCTGAATTGCGCCAGGGTGCGCTCACCAAGATCGCGGACCTTGCGTCGCCTTTGTCACAGAATGAATGGTCTCCGCCAAGTGCTGCTACCTTCATCGTTCAATTCGCGCCAGCAGAATGGCCAAAAAATTTCTCGAATGTAATGGCGCGATGGCGGGATACAGCAGTAGCGGAGCTAGTCGCTTGGATCGCGCAGTTATCGCCGCAATTACAAACTAGCATCATCGATCTGTTTCCGGCGCCGAGCTCATTTGAACCGGAGGAGGACTTTCTGCCGCTCCTGCAACTGGGCGGATCGAACGTCCGTTCGAGGCTCCTCCAGCAGATGGTGAAGCAACTCGGATCCGAGATTCAATTGTCGCCAAAACAAGCGGTCGCGAGGCTAAAACTTTCTCGGGAACAGAAAGCGGAGCTTGCCGTGTTGCTTGCAGAAGGGGATTAACGATCGTTTAAAGCTTGCTGGGATTTTCGAGCAGTTCGATTACGCGCTTGAGCAAACGGCTGGCTCCGCCGCCGTCGACGCTGCGATGATCGAAGCTTAATGTGATTTGCGCTTCGGTTCTTGGGACGAATTGGTTTTTCGCTTCGTCCCATGACGGAACTTTTTTGCCCATACCGAGGCCGAGCAGCAACGTTTGATCGGGCAGGGGAATGGGCGTGCCCCACTCCATTCCGAAAATGCCAAAGTTGGAAACGGTGGCGATACCACCGGCTTGCATGTCAGGCGAA
>DASXYB010000252.1:0-2875 GCA_036502745.1 Candidatus Udaeobacter sp. | reverse complement strand
GGCTCAAAGAACTCCTCGATGCCTTCCCACGCATCTGTGATCAGACAAGCGGCGGCTCCCGCGGCTTCGAACACGCGGGTCGCCGGCGAAAATCCATAGCGCGCCATGCTCGCTCGCGAAATGTTCAGCACTGCACGCGGCGTGCAGTTAAACACATTGTGATCGGACGTGTAAACGTGACCTAAATTCTTGACATTCGGCGGTAGTGGCTTGGTGTCCCAGCCGATGCCGCCCAGCAAAAATTTGCGATCCGGCAGTTGCTCAGCTGCGCTTAGAAAGAATTGCTCCACTCGCGCTTCGCGATCGGGCAATCTGTGACCAAGGAAGCCGAGATCGGCTTGAAATCGCGGATCGGGCGAAACAGGATGATGCGTTTCAGGATCAAGCCCGTTGTAAATCGGGACGCAGAGTCGCGCGCCTAACGACTCGTACCCCTGCACTACAGGCGGGCCGCCGCCATACGTGAAGATGAGATCATACCGCGGAATTAATTCGGAAAACGGGTCGTCGGGATTGTTTGTCACACGCTCGAGCGTGGCCGGGGCGTCGACATCGCAGTATGCGATATAGTTCTGTGGCGTTTTCATCTCGGGCACAGCGGCTTCGAGCAATTCGTCGAACACGCCAATGCCGCTTGCTTTCACAATGATGTCGGCATGGCGCCGCGCAGCTTCGAGTGCATGGAGCGCAGCATCCTCGTCGTTGTCGTAAACAACCACTCGCGCCCAGCTTGGATGCTCGAGGTCACGATGTTGTTGTCGATGATACGCGTCAGGCTCGTAAACGGTGATGTTATGGCCGCGATTGTGCAGGGCTTTGATCAGCCCGCGATAGTAAGTCGCCGCACCATTCCAGTAGGCCGAAAGGAGACTTGAAATAAAAAACGCGATATTCATCCCTCTGCCTCCGAGATGATGGACATCAGCTCGTCCACCCGATGAGCGCACGTGTGACGGGCGCGAATAGTTCGCAGGCCCCGCTCGGCGAGATCGCGCGCCATTTTTTTGTCGCTCAACAGCGCGCACAAATGGCGTTTCATGCCGGAGCCGTTGTTTGCCACGAGAAAATCGCGGCCTGGCTGGAAAAGATTTTCGGCGTCACGCCAGGGCGAACAGACGAGCGGAATTCCGCAAGCGAGAGCTTCGAATGGACGAATAGTGGGAATACCCGGGAGAGCATTTACGTACGGACGACGCGGCACATGCAGCGTTACCCGGAAACGCGAGAAGATTTCAGGCACACGGTAATTGGGCAGCCAGCCGCCGTAGGAGATTCCCGCATCGCGCAGCATGCCGAGCGCTCGCTGCGGGTACCGAACACCGAAAACCTTTGCGCGCAGCCGAAGGCTTTTAACCGGTTCAATCAGGAACTCCTGTAACTCTTCTGTGCGCTCATCGTCTCCCCAGTTGCCGATCCAAACCACATCGCCCTCGAAGTGACCGTTGCGCGAGATGCGAAAGACGCTCGTGTCCGCCGCTTCGTGCCACGTCCATGCACGCCACGCCCATTTGCGACGGCGGTACACGTCGCGCAATACGTCTCCGTACGCGAGAACGCCGTCATAATGTGATAGATCGTACTGCTGCATTTGTTCGGGTGCGGTGACGGCGCGATGGTGCGTGTCATGGAAAAAGAGGCGGTACTGAGCACCGGTCCGAAAACGGTGTCGGCCAATGCGGCGCACCAGCGCTGGGTCATTCCATTCGTGAACAAGGACAAGATCCGCGCCACCGAGCGCGTAGTCGAGATCGAGCTTGTCGATTGTGTAGGTTTTGGATTTCAGCGATGGGAAGCGCGCGCGAAATTCGCGCAACGGTTCGCCACCCTCTGTGGCAATCAAGTTCGACACGCTCCACCCGTTGTGCGGCTCGTAAATGTCCACGCCGTGGCCGCGCTTGATAAATTCCATCGCGACGCCACGCAGGAAGTGCGCGTTGCCGTGGTTCCAATCGGATACCAACGAATGATAGAACATCACAATCTTCATGCCGCGACCTCCTCGACAAAAAGCTGCGGCTTGGCCAAAGACGATTGTTGCGCCGCGCACGCGCGATATGCGGCGATATATTCCGTCGCCATCCGATGAGGTGAAAAATCAAGCCCGCGCACACGCGCGCGTTGACCAAAATGTTCGCGGCGGGGCCTGTTTTCGATCAAACCATTAAGCGCGTTTGCGAGCGCAATGGGATCATCCGGCGGCACGAAAATCGCCGCGCCATGCCACGTTTCGCGCAGACTCGGGATATCGCCGAGGACCAGTGCGCAGCCGCTCAATCCCGCTTCCAGAGCAGACAAACCGAATGGTTCATAACGTGCGGGCAAAACGAAAATCGCAGCACTCGACAATTGCCGCCGGACATCATGCGGCTCGAGTTTTCCGAGGCAACGCACATTTGGCAGGGCAACTATAGATCCTCCCGGATGCTGGCAATCGCCGGCCACCGCGATCGGCCATGGAATGTGTGGTGCAATGTGATCGACGACGCGCAGGTTTTTCGCTTCGTCCCAGATTCTGCCACACGAAAAAACAACTGGGGCTTTTTCGTTGACGACGAAAGATCGCGGATCACGGCCATTACGAATGACGATGCAACTGCCGTGTCCGTCGTAGTGAAGCGCAAGTGCGTCTCGCATGGCGACAGTTGGCGCGACGACCAAATCTGCAGCTGCGAGACCGGCGGAAACACGCGCGCGATACTCATCGTAACTCGCGGGCGCTTCCTGGTTTTTTACCGCGCGCCACCAGGACAACACACAAGAGTGTGCTCCGATCAGCACGGGGGTGTCCCACGGAAGGCTCGCGTGACTATAGCCGTTGAGGTGAACCAGATCCGGCTCAAAGCGCTCTGCAATTTTCAGCAGCCAATCGCCAGCA